>DATCKB010000049.1:0-12462 GCA_036562505.1 Parasegetibacter sp.
TCAATAATCACATCTTCCATGGAGCGCGAAATAAGGTCATAGTCTTTCCGAAGCAATCCTGCCATTAATCCGGCTATATTTCCCCACTGTTTGATAGCATCCTTTAAGGCTACTTTTTGCTTGAGGATATTTCTTGCGTCAGAGGTTTTGACTTCTAACTGTGGATGTACAACAGTTACGAACAACTGTGGTGGCTTAATCTGAACTATATCGAGCGGGAAGATTGATCGGACGAGAGTTATACCACCATAAATACAGGGTGCTATATTATCGGCATGTTTTACACCGCTAGCCAGTTTCTCACCGCTCATCGCAAAGCGGACCAGTTCGTCTTTGTTGTAATTCAAATTCAGAAGTTTATTGGCAGCTATTACCGCGCCTGCGGCGCTTGCAGCACTCGAACCGATTCCACTTCCGGGCTTAATTCGTTTGTCAATTTCCATGTCGATTCCCCCGGTGTAACCTGCATCGTTTATCATTTCCAAAAGTGCTACTCCGGCTACATTCCTTTCAGGTTCAGTAGGCAGATTAAAATTGTCTTTATGTGTGATTCGGACTCCGGGATTGTCAGACTTACGCATTGTAAGAATATCGAACGGAGTGTTCAATGCAAAACCAAGTATGTCGAATCCGCAGACGACATTGGCAACAGTAGCAGGACATAATACTTTTATTTCGTTCATAATGGTGGAGTTTTTAAGAGTTGTATGAAATTTTACAGCGACTTTTTTTTTGCTTTGTTTACTATCCTTCACCCGGGGTTCAGACCTTTCCTGCAATTTTTACCATATCACCGAATACTCCGGATGCAGTGACATCAGCGCCTGCACCGGCTCCTTTGATTACTAATGGTTGTTCACTGTAGCGGTTGGTATAGAACAGAACAATATTGTCTTTTCCCTGAAGTGAAAACGCTTCATGACTATTATCAACGGCTGTTAAGCCTACCGATGCTTTACCGTTTTCGAGTTTGGCTACATACCTAAGTTTTTTCCCTTTGCTGAAAACAGACTGATACAGTTTTTGGAATTCGGGTTCGTGTTTTCTCAGACGGTAATAAAAATTATCAAGGTCGCCATTCAGGCAATCATCGGGCAGGAACGACTCGCAGCTGATATCTTCTAACTCTAACGGGTAGCCGGATTCGCGCGACAATATCAGAATTTTGCGTTTAACATCCAGGCCTTTCAAATCTGATCTCGGATCAGGTTCTGTTAGTCCATATTCTGCGGCCATTTTTACCACGTCTGCGAACGGTATTGTAGCGTTGTACCTGTTGAAAATAAAATTCAGACTACCTGACAATACTGCTTCAATGCTATGTATCACATCCCCGCTTCTGATGAGATCATTTAGTGTACTTATGACCGGGAGGCCTGCACCCACGTTGGTTCCAAATAAAAATCTTGCGTTATATTCGTCGGCCAGAGATCTTAGTAGTTGATAGTATTGAAAATCAGAAGAGCAACCAATTTTATTACAAGCTACTACCGACACACTTCTGCGGAGAAGATCCGGATAAACTGAAGCTATTTCCCTGCTCGCTGTATTGTCGATAAAAATGCAATTACGCACATTCCTCGATTCAATCTCCTTCAGGTAATCTGCTATATTCATCGGTGTACCCTTTTCCAGTTCAGCTTTCCATGAGTTCAGAGAAATACCTTCATCCTGTACAATCATTTTCCTACTGTTTGCGATACCGAGGATTCGTACTTGCAGTCGAAGGTGTTTCCTGAGATAATGGTATTGTTCTCTGATCAGGTCGATAAAACGTGCTCCTACATTTCCGGTTCCGGCAATAAACAAATTGATCTGTTTGTAGTCATCATTAAAAAATGCTTCATGAAGGGTGTTTACGGCTTTTCTTACATTGCCGGTGGCAACGACTGCAGAGATATTTTTTTCAGATGAACCTTGTGCAATGGCTCTTATGTTGATTCCGTTTCTGCCTAACGCAGCGAACATACGACCGCTTATTCCCGGATGACTTTTCATTTTATCGCCTACCAAGGCTACAATGCTCAGATCAGATTCAGCCTTTATAGGTTCAATACTATGGTCTGATATTTCCTTTTGAAATGTGCTGTTCAGCTTTTTCACGGCAATTGCAGTATCGTCATCACTTATTGCGACACTAATTGAATGTTCAGATGAACTTTGAGTTATCAGGATAACATTGATATCTGCATCTGCGAGTGATTGAAATAATCTGGCTGAGAATCCGGGAATTCCGATCATGCCGCTTCCTTCCATGGTAAGCATAGTAATATTACTCAGACAGGAAATGCCTTTTATCAGTTCTCCTTTGCTTTCTGCGGTTAGTTGAATTAGTGTTCCCGGATGTTCCGGATCAAAAGTGTTCAGAATTCGCAGAGGTATCTGGTTTGTCATTACAGGTTGTAAGGTTGGAGGGTAAATGATTTTTGCACCGAAATGTGAGAGTTCCATCGCTTCATGGTAGGAAATAGCAGCGATAGTTCGGGCATTCGACACTAGTCTCGGATCTGCAGTCATGAGTCCGGATGCATCTGACCAGATTTCAAGCATTTGTGCATTTACCGCAGCAGCGTAAAGGGCGGCCGAGAAGTCAGATCCGCCTCGCCCAAGAGTAGTAGTACGATTGAATTCATTAGATGCGATGAATCCGGGTGCCACCCAGATTTTTGAATTGTAATATTTCATAGAACTGTTTATTCGATTGTACGTTTCCGGTATATCCACAGAAGGAAAGCTTGAAGATGCTTTGGTTTTGATGAGATTTCGCGAGTCGAGGTACTGAACTTCGAAATTCATTGTTTTCAACTTTTCTGTGAGTATAAGCGACGACAGGAGTTCTCCGAAAGCCAGAATCCGGTCTCTTGCAGATATTGAAAGTTCACGCAGTATGAATACGCCATCGCAGACCGACTCAAGTTCATTTATGAGTTGCTTTACTCTGCTCAATAATGAACTTTGTTCAGTAACAGGCATTAGGCTCCGGACCAGGGTGAGGTGCTTCAATTCCATGTCTGAAATAATATTCCGGTATTCTTCATTTCCGTTGCTTGCATGCATTCCGGATTGAATCAGTTTATCGGTCACACCCGACATTGCCGAGACTACTACGATTATTTTTCCCTGATTCTGTTTTTTTTGAATAACAGCTATAACCTTATTGATTGAATTTGCGTCAGCCATTGAGCTTCCGCCGAATTTCAATACTTGCATATTTTTTTATTTTATCGTGATTATGTTTAGTCTTTTTTTAAAGACGCATCTCTTCTGAATAGTTATTAATCAACCAGTTCAGCATGACAATTCGCTTGTCGGGAAACCCGGGCTAAGCTTTGTTCAGATGTATTTATTGAAGGCTTGTATCGGAAACTCATCCGAATTTTATGACAGCTATTCAGCCCAGGGGATAATATGGTATTGCACAACCCTTTTCAGGGTTGTGGTGGTAATTGCGGTAGTAATTAAAAATGCGGCAAAAAACGAGGCTGAGGAAGGCTTAACGGCAATGAGAGTTATTTCTGTTGAACCGTTGAAATAATGATGTAGCGGGGCGACAAGCTTACTGAAAAAGCTGGTTGCCTGATTCAGAATATTCAGGATGAAAAAGACGATATGGAGGTGACCTGTCATACGAGATATCCGAATAATTTATCGTCTTTGTTAAGCTCAGTAAAATCTATTTGTTTTTCGTTCATTTTTCTGATCAGCTGGTGATAATCATTTCTTGATTGCAGTTCGATACCCACCAGGGCCGGGCCGGTTTCTTTGTTGTTTTTTTGCATGAACTCAAAACGAATGATATCGTCGGTAGGGCCGAGGACGTTATTTACAAATTCTTTCAGTGCGCCCGGCCGTTGAGCGAATCTGACGATAAAGTAGTGTTTAAGTCCTTCGTATAAGAGTGACCGTTCCTTGATTTCCTGCATCCGGTCGATATCGTTATTGCTTCCGCTGACTACGCAGACAACAGTTTTGCCAACTATTTGATCTGCGTATGAATCCAGTGCTGCAATTGATAAGGCTCCTGCCGGCTCTACTACGATGGCATCTTCATTGTATAATTTCAGTATGGTAGAACAGATTTTTCCTTCAGGTACCAGCACCATGTCATCAAGCACGTTTCTGCAGATATTAAAGGTGAGATCGCCGACGCGTTTAACTGCTGCACCGTCAACAAACCGGTCTATGCTGGGCAGGGTAACCGGTTTGCCGTGTTGCAGGGCTTTCGTCATTGAAGGAGCTCCTTCGGGCTCAACACCGATAATGCAGATGGAAGGATTTACGGATTGGCAATATGAACCAACGCCGGCAGCAAGACCGCCTCCACCCACAGGTACAAAGATGAAGTCAGGATTGGGGAGTTCACTGAGAATTTCCAATCCCACTGTTCCCTGTCCTTCTATTATTCTGTAATCTTCAAAAGGTGGGATGAATACCATTCCGAACTCTTGCGTGAATTGCATGGCTGCTGTTGAGCAGTCGTCGAATGTGTCGCCTGCCAGACGGATTTCGATGCAGGATTCACCAAACATTTTAGTCTGATGAATTTTTTGTTTCGGAGTAGTAACAGGCATGAATACTACGCCTTTTATACACAGTTTATTACATGAGTATGCAAAACCCTGTGCATGATTACCGGCACTGGCACAAACTACCCCTTTTTGCAATTCTTCTTTGGGAAGGCTGCTGATCATGTTATATGCACCGCGTATTTTATAAGATCGGACAATCTGAAGGTCTTCCCGTTTCAGATATACGGCACAGTTATATTTCCGGCTGAGATTATGATTATACATCAGCGGCGTATGGTTTACGATCTTATGGAGGCGTTCTGCTGCGGCTGTAAAGTTCATATTGACTTTCTACTTTTACATGTTGACTTTTGTAATCAATTATTTTCAGGGCGCAGGCTTCTGACAACTTTTCCGGCCTGCCACATCTCACTTTCTCTCAGTTCTTTCAGTTCCTCTTCCAGCTTTGCCCGGTAATCAGGCTGACTGTTCGATTCGATTGAACGTTTTGATTCATGTCCGGCTGCAACGCTTTCATACAGTTCTTTAAATACGGGAAGAGTAGCATCTTTGAATTTCTTCCACCAGTCGAGCGCTCCGCGCTGAGCAGTGGTGGAACAGTTTGCATACATCCAGTCCATTCCATTTTCCGCCACCAGTGGCATGAGCGATTGGGTTAATTCTTCTACGGTTTCGTTAAACGCTTCTGAAGGTGAGTGGCCTTTCTCACGCAGCACTTCGTACTGAGCTGCAAAGATTCCCTGAATGGCACCCATCAGAGTACCTCTTTCTCCCGTCAGATCAGAGAATACTTCTTTCCGGAAATCGGTTTCAAAGAGGTATCCGCTTCCAACGGCAATGCCTAATGCAATTACCCTTTCTTTAGCTCTACCGGTTGCGTCCTGGTAAATTGCGTAGCTCGAATTTAATCCGCGGCCCTGAAGGAACATTCTTCTAAGTGAAGTTCCTGATCCTTTCGGAGCTACTAAGAACACGTCAACATCAGCAGGGGGAACAATTCCGGTTTGTTCATTGAAAGTAATTCCGAATCCGTGGGAGAAATACAATGCCTTTCCCGGGGTGAGATATTTTTTTACCAAAGGCCAAAGTTCAATCTGAGCAGCGTCACTCAAAAGGTAGCAGATGATGGTACCGCGTTTAAGAGCTTCTTCAATTTCGAAGAGTGTTTCTCCCGGGACAAATCCGTCAGCCACGGCTTTATCCCAGCTTTTTGAATTTTTTCTTTGTCCGACAATCACATTAATTCCATTATCTTTCTGATTCAGTGCCTGGCCGGGTCCCTGTACACCATAGCCGATTACTGCTACAACTTCATCTTTTAATACTTCTCTTGCTTTTTCGAGAGGGAATTCTTCGCGGGTTACAACAGTTTCTTCAACGCCGCCGAAATTTAATTTTGCCATGTTCTTTGTTTGAAAGTTTAGTGAATTGTTAGGTTGATGGAATAGCTTTTAATTATTAATCTTTGATTTTTTGCATATAGACTCACATTGAAAACACTTCCTCTTTTTTATCGAGGTATTTATTTTCGATCTGTTCGCTGCCGGGTTGGTGCTGTTCAAATTCTTTTAGTTTTTCGTGAAAACCTTTGCTGTTTTTGATGATGGCTACCCGTGCCGAGCGCACAAATTCAATCAGGCCATAGGGTTCGAGAATCTGAATCAAACGATCCGTTTCTTCACGATGGCCGCTTACTTCGAAAACAGTATAGTCTTTTCTAACCACAACGATGTGTGCACCATTTTCTCTGAGTAATCGTTCTACTACTACTTTTTCTGCTATCTGATCGGTGGAAACTTTGTAAAGAGCCATTTCCTGCCAGATGATTTCAGCATTAGTGTTGTAATAGGCTTTCAGAACTTCTACCTGCTTTTCAATTTGCTTCACCAGTTTTCTGACTACATCTTCCACTTCGTGAATGACAACAGTAAATCGATGAATTCCGTCAACCTCGGAAGGAGAGGTATTCAGGCTATCGATATTTATTTTTCTCCGTGAGAACATGATTGCAATTCTGTTCAGTAAACCGATATGATTTTCGGTGTAAACGGTGATGGTGAATTCTTGCTTTTGCATATTGTGTGAGTTGAAAACAGGTTTAATATTTATGGTTAGCTCAATCGTACTTCACTTACGCTGCATCCCTGTGGTACCATAGGAAATACATTGTTTTCTTTTCCTACCAATACTTCGAGCAGATAGGAGCCGGAGTGTTCCAGCAAAGTTTTTATTGATTCACGCAATTCGTTTCGCTGGTGGGTGCGATGAGCGGGAATATTGTATGCTTTTGCGAGGGCAACGAAATCCGGACTTTCTATATTAACAAATGAGTAACGTTTGCCGTTAAATAATTCCTGCCATTGTCTTACCATACCCAGAAACTGATTGTTTAGAATCAGAATTTTTACGTCGATATTATTCTGCATAATTGTTCCCAGTTCCTGTAATGTCATCTGAAAGCCTCCGTCGCCGATCACTGCAACTACGGTTCTGTCAGGTGCTCCGAGTTTTGCACCGATCGCTGCGGGCAGGGCGAAGCCCATTGTTCCCAGACCTCCTGAGGTAATATTGCTTTTTGAATTTTTGTAACGAGCGTATCTGCAGGTGACCATTTGATGTTGGCCTACATCGGTTACCAGAATAGCCTCTCCGTTAGTGAGTTCATTCAATATGTTGATGACTTCACCCATACTGAGTGTATCGGTTTCGGGATGAAGATCAGGTAAGATGCATTTTTCTCTTTCCATTACCTCGAGTTCACGGAAGCGGTTCAGCCATTCGTCATGCCGGTTCGGTTTTACCATGGCGGTTAGGAGTGGGAGTGTTGCCTTGCAATCGCCCCACACCGGTACGGTAGTCTGTACGTTTTTATCGATTTCAGAGGGATCAATATCGAGGTGAATTACTTTCGCCTGTCGGGCGTATTTATCGAGGCGACCAGTTACACGGTCGTCGAAACGCATTCCCACGGCAATCAATACATCGCATTCATTTGTAAGGACATTAGGTGCATAGTTGCCATGCATACCCAGCATACCAACAGCCAGTGGATGGTCGGTTGGTATAGCACTCATACCCATGATGGTCCACGCAGCTGGTATACCGGTTTTTTCTATGAATTCCTGAAATTCTTTTTCAGCTTTACCTAGAATTACACCCTGACCAAAGATTACAAATGGTCTTTTTGCCTTGTTGATAAGATCCGCGGCTTCTTCAATATAGGAAGACCGGATAAGGGGAGCAGGTCGATAGCTTCGAACATGATTACAAGGAATATATTTTTCAAACTCAAAATTTTCAAGTTGGGCATTCTTCGTGATATCGATAAGAACTGGTCCGGGACGACCAGACTTTGCGATATAAAAAGCTTTTGCGAGAACAGAAGGAATTTCAGATGCGTTGGTAATCTGGTAATTCCATTTTGTTACAGGGGTGGTGATGTTGATGACATCGGTTTCCTGGAATGCGTCTGTCCCCAGCAAATGTGCGAATACCTGTCCGGTTATACAAACCAGCGGGGTACTGTCAATCATAGCATCAGCGAGACCGGTGATCAGGTTGGTTGCACCCGGGCCGCTGGTTGCGAATACAACACCAGTTTTACCCGAAGCTCTGGCATAACCCTGCGCAGCGTGTATACCTCCCTGTTCATGTCTAACGAGGATATGGTGCAAGCTCTGCTGATAATCGTACAAGGCATCGTAAATAGGCATGATGGCCCCACCGGGATAGCCGAATATGGTATCGACTCCTTCTGCAATAAAGCATTTGAGAACAGCTTCTGAGCCGCTAATGGTAGTAGTTGTTTTTGCCGGAGTAATTTCTTTTGTTGCCATACTTAAAAGTTTAAAAATCAACTCGCCTCAGGCGAGACAAAAGTCAAAAAGGGGGCGCAACCTCTTTTGGGGGCCGAAATCCTTTTTAATCCCTGGGCTAATGCCCGATATGGTTTACGGTTACTCTATAAGGTTATTTATAGTTATTCGTCTGTTACGCAGCCTTCTGCTGCAGTGGATACATGTTTCGCGTATTTAAACAGAATTCCTTTCTTAACAATTAGTTCCGGTCGTTTCCAGGCAGCTCTTCTTCGTGCTATTTCTTCCTGAGATACCTGAAGATTGATTGTATTATTTACTGCATCAATCGTTATGATGTCATCATCTTCTACCAGTGCAATTAGTCCGCCTTCGAATGCTTCCGGTGTAATATGGCCGACAACAAAACCGTGTGTACCTCCACTGAATCTTCCATCAGTAATCAGTGCAACTGATTTACCCAGTCCTGCACCAATCAAAGCAGATGTTGGTTTTAGCATTTCAGGCATTCCGGGTGCACCTTTGGGTCCCACATACCGTATCACTACTACATCACCTGATCTTACTCGTCCGTTTTGAATGCCCGCAATGAGTTCTGTTTCTCCATCGAAAACCCTTGCGGGGCCTTCGAAGCGTTCTCCTTCTTTTCCGGAAATTTTTGCTACGCTTCCTCCCTTTGCCAGATTTCCGTAAAGGATTTGAAGGTGGCCGGTAGTTTTAAGAGGTTGTGAAACTGGACGAATAATCTTTTGGGTTTCGAAATTCAGGTCAGCAGCTTCGTTGAGATTTTCCTCTACTGTTTTTCCCGTTACTGTTAAACAATCACCATGAAGGAAACCTTGCTGCAGCAAGTATTTCATAACGGAAGGAATGCCTCCGTGCTGATGCAGATCCTGCATCAGGTATTTACCGCTGGGCTTGAAATCTGCCAGTACCGGCACTTTATCGCTGATAGATTGAAAATCGTTTTGAGTCAGCGGAACGCCAATACTCTTTGCCATCGCTATGAGATGGAGCACGGCGTTGGTGCTTCCTCCCAGTGCCATCACAATGGTGATTGCATTTTCGAAGGCTTTTCTCGTCATAATATCAGAGGGCTTGATATCTTTTTCAAGCAAAACGCGTATAGCTTTTCCTGCGCTGATACACTCCTGTTTTTTCTCTTCACTCAGTGCGGGATTTGACGAAGAGTAAGGCAGGCTCATACCCAGTGCTTCTATTGCAGCTGCCATTGTGTTAGCAGTGTACATTCCCCCGCACGCGCCCGCACCGGGGCAGGAATGTTTAACTATGCCTTTAAAATCTTCCTCTGTTATCTGACATGCGATTTTTTGTCCGAGTGCTTCAAATGCCGAAACGATATTCAGATCCTGATCTTTGTAACGACCCGGAGCGATAGTGCCGCCATAAACCATAATAGCGGGGCGATTAAGGCGTCCCATTGCTATTACAGATCCCGGCATGTTTTTATCACAACCTGGAATTGCAATCAGGGCATCGTAATACTGAGCGCCGCAAACTGCTTCAATAGAGTCGGCGATGATATCGCGGCTCACTAATGAATAACGCATACCATCAGTTCCGTTGGAGATTCCATCACTCACACCGATAGTATTGAATATCAGTCCTACCAGTTCCTGATTCCACACACCTTGTTTTACCAGTTTTGCAAGATCATTCAGATGCATGTTGCAGGTGTTACCATCATATCCCATGCTTACGATACCCACCTGAGCTTTGTGCATATCTTCCTCGGTGAGGCCGATACCATAGAGCATAGCTTGTGCTGCAGGTTGTGTCGGATCCTGAGTAATGGTTTTACTGTAAGTATTCAATTGCTTTTGCATGAGCCGGTTTTTGTTTCAGTATAGGCGAAAAAAAACCGACCCGCCTTTTCGGAGGCGGGTCGGTTGATATTTTAATTCTATTATGCTATTTTATATCAGCTCCCTCCTCCGATGTACGGAATAATAATAATGACGATAAACACAATGGTAGTGACCGTTGTGGTGGTTATTTTAACTACATTATTAATAAATCCTTTGTACATAGTGGTGTAGCTGTTTTACAAACATAAAAACAGTTTGCGGAATTAAAAAAATATTTTTTCTGATAATTCAATTTTTATGATTTCAGATGATAGTTGATTTGCTGATATGTATATTCTGTTTATTCAGATCAGACGGAATTTTATTTTCGATATAATCCCTGATCAGATCACCTATTGTGGTGGTACTGTATGAGTTAAGCGGATCAATATCTTTTGTTACAAATCCATTTTCCAGTGTCCATTTAACTGCTTCTCTTATTAATTCCGCTTCGGCATTTAGTTCAAAATAATCTAACATCATAGCTGCTGAAAGTATGGATCCAAGCGGATTTGCGATGTCTTTCCCGGCCGCCTGGGGGTAGGATCCATGAATAGGCTCAAACAAAGCAGTACCGGATCCCACTGATGCAGAAGGCAGCATGCCAAGTGAACCGCTGATTACGGATGCTTCATCACTGATGATATCACCGAACATATTTTCTGTGAGGATGACATCAAATTGTTTTGGATTCAGAATTATCTGCATTGCAGCATTATCCACAAACATATAGTCAACTGATACATCCGGATATTCACCTGCAATCTTTTGTACAACTCTTCTCCAGAGCCGGGAGGTTTCCAGTACGTTGGCTTTATCTACAAGGGTTAGTTTCTTCTTTCTTTTTGCTGAATACTGAAATGCGAGATGCGCTACCCGTTCAATTTCAGATTGAGAATAACTGCAAAGGTCAGAAGCTTCAGTTTTTTCTTCGTTTAGTTTCTTTTCACCAAAATAAATCCCCCCGGTTAACTCGCGGAAGATGATAAAGTCAACTCCTTCAAGTTGTTTATTTTTTAAAGGCGATAAATGATGAAGCGAAGGATAGGTAGTAACGGGTCGGATGTTAGCAAAGAGTTGCAGTGATTTTCTCAACTTAAGCAAGCCCTGTTCTGGTCTTACCGGGGCAGACGGGTCATTGTCATATTTTGGATGACCAATTGCTCCGAACAGGATTGCATCGGAATTGAAAACGGTTTCCAGTGTTTCGTCGGGTAATGGTGATCCGGTAACATCAATAGCATGCGCGCCCATCAGTGAATAACTATATTCGAACTGATGACCAAAACGTTGTGCAATTGCATCAAGCACTTTGATTGACTGGCTGGTTACTTCCGGACCTATGCCGTCTCCATTAATAACGGCTATTTTCTTGTGCATAGTTTTTATATTCTTTTGTTTTCGTACTCTTCAATTTCTGCGTGCAAACTGATCAGATAATCTATATCATCGTAACCATTCAGAAAACAGGTTTTCTTGTACGGAGAAATATCGAACTGTTGTTGATAGATTTTGTTGCTGTTATGATCTTCGTTGTTAGTGATAATGCGAATTGTTTGTTCTGCAACACTTACTTCGATTTCAGTGGAAGGATTTTTTTCTATCTCTTCGAAGAGTGTCTGAAGAAATTCCTCACTAACGGTAACGGGTAGAAGAAAATTATTCAGGGCATTATTTCGGAAAATGTCTGCAAAGAAGCTACTCACCACCACATCATATCCTGCATCTTTAATTGCCCATGCAGCATGTTCTCTGGACGACCCGCAGCCGAAATTTTTTCCTGTTACAAGGATTTTTGATCCCTGATACAATGGGCTGTTCAGAGGAAAGTCTTTTTTAGGTTTTGTTTCATCATCGTTTTCGTAACGCCAGTCGCGGAACAAATTCTTTCCGAACCCTTCCCTGTTCGTTGCTTTCAGAAAACGTGCAGGGATGATCTGATCGGTATCTACGTTTTCGATATTAAGTGGTGTAGCGTGTGATCTTATTATGTTCATGAGTATTATAGTTAAATATATTCTCTGACATCAGCTATTTCTCCTGTAATGGCCGCGGCTGCAGCGGAAAGCGGGCTGGCCAGTAGAGTGCGTGCGCCAGCTCCCTGACGGCCTTCGAAGTTTCTGTTTGAAGTAGAGATACAATACTTACCGGCAGGAATTTTATCTTCATTCATTCCCAGGCATGCTGAGCATCCTGCCTGCCGGAGTTGAAACCCTGCGTCTTCCAGTATTTTATCTATTCCTTCTTCCC
>DATCKB010000060.1:0-2409 GCA_036562505.1 Parasegetibacter sp.
CCAATAAGCCAGGCCACCTACAATTATTAGAACAGCTGCTGCGGCAGCCCATTTTCTGATATGGTAAACACGTGCCGGTGCCGGAGAAGAGGCGGGTTCAGATATTTTAACAGGCGCCGGTTCTGCGCTGAATTTATCCAGCTCCTGAGCAATATTCGTCCATGCATCTTCCGGAGGAGCTGCTTCGTAATTGTAAAGCTTATTTCTGAGTTCCTGTTGCATGATTACGAACCGGATTTTGATTTTGTTCTTTTTTCATGAAGAAAATCCTCCACCATTTTTTGTAATAAACCTTTGGCTCTGGCTAACTGTGATTTACTTGTTCCCTCGTTAATTCCCAACATCTCAGCGATTTCTTTATGCGAATATCCTTCAATTACATACATGTTAAATACTGTTCTGTAGCCGGGCGACAACTGTCTGATTAAAGTCAGTATATCCTTTTCTGCCAAATGATCCAGCGCATCGGTATAGTCGCTGTCGAGCGTTTGTTCTTCCCTCTCACCGATGGGTTGCAAGTGGTTCTTCCTCCGGAAAAACTCAATCGCTGTATTAACCATAATCCGCCGGATCCATCCTTCGAAAGATCCTTCCATCCTGAACCGGTCTATATTCCTGAAAACCTTTACAAACCCTTCCTGCAGAATATCCTGAGCATCATCCGGCTGACTGGCATAACGGAGGCAAACTCCGTACATTTTGGGAGCAAACCGCTGGTATAATTCAGACTGCATTTGCCGGTCACCCGCTATGCACCCTTGAATTAAGTCGGTTTCACTGATATTTTGGTTGCGTGTTCCCAGAATTTTTTTTACAAAATGTTAAGAAATTTTCTGCCGGCAATTAACGGCTTTTTTGCCGCTTTCACCAGGCAGGTCATTTTATAGGGTCAAAAAGTTTACCAATTG
The DNA here is from genome assembly GCA_036562505.1 of Parasegetibacter sp. Taxonomy (GTDB): domain Bacteria; phylum Bacteroidota; class Bacteroidia; order Chitinophagales; family Chitinophagaceae; genus Parasegetibacter. The sequence goes on from DATCKB010000060.1 coordinate 909, forward strand.
TTCCACAGCCCTTGTGCGGTGGCTGATTTTATGCTTTTCGCCGGCCGACATTTCCGCAAAACTTCTGGTTTCACCTTCAGGTATAAACACCGGATCATAGCCAAATCCGCCTGTTCCGGATGGAGCACGGGCAATGGTTCCCTCACAGATTCCTTCAAACTGATGCTCAACTCCGTCGCGAATCAGAGAAATCACCGTTCTGAACCGCGCTTTCCGGTTTGTCACACCTTCCAGGTTTTTCAGCAATTTTTCCATATTCTTTTCAAAAGATTTATCCTCGCCTGCATATCGGGCGCTATTCACTCCCGGCTCACCGTTGAGCGCTTCCACTTCTAATCCGGTGTCTTCGCTGAAGCAGCTTTTCCCGGTCATTTTATAGATAAACCTCGATTTTTCTCTGGCGTTTTCCTCCAGGGTATCGTGGGGTTCAGGAATATCCACCAGAATACCGGCTTCTTTAAGGGTCAGCATTTCAAATCCTGGTCCCACTACAGCCCTGATCTCATCTACCTTATGCTGATTATTCGTTGCAAATATTAACGTTTCCATTCTCATTCAATAATTATCAAAAACCAGTTATGCTTTTTTACCCCGTTCAATTTCTGTTTCAGCCGGGTTCCTGCTTCGCCGATCCAACTCGGTTTTAAAGGGTTGCTGCCTTACAAACCAAACATCTGTTTCAGCCGGTTCCACAACAAGGCTTTAAGCAGCTTCCCTTCTGCACCCATATACTGAGCTATTGAAGGTACATTTAAAATAACAGAACTTCCGGTGTTGAACAAACGAAAATCTTCTTCTTCAGAAATTCCGGCTACTTTTCCGGAAGGAATTCCAAAACACAATATCTGGTTGGCAGTTAAATCATTTTTCAGCCAGCTTAAATCCAGTGATGGATATTGGTTGACATTTACAATTGCTACATCGCCCAGGTTAAGCTGACATGCATTCAGTACAGCAGTGATGAATTGCAGATGTTCATCAGGCATGTGAACGGCATCAGGATAATTCACGAGAATCACGATACCTTTTCTGTTTTCACCGAGAAAACGAATTTTATCCCGGCTCGCTGCTGTAGCTGGTTGGAGAGAGGATTCAGAAGCTTCTTCACCCTCCGCCACTGATGAATCCGCAGCCCTTTTGCCAACTTTACCGCCTGCTATTGCGGGGCCGGTGGCATCAGGAATAACCAGACAATTTTTATACAGCTGTACAATCGCAGCTGAAGGCAGTTTCAGGTCCTTATATGGCGAAGTGGCAGAGTTCATCAAAAACGGGTTGCTTATTTTTTTGTTTCTTTGCAGCAAAAATAGACAATTATGATTGCAGCTATGGATATTCCTGTTACGAGAGTAGCTAAAAGCAGACTAAGCGAGGTGAATATGGTGAACGTTCCTTTCGGAAAACATTTTACCGACCACATGCTTGAGGCAGAATACCGTGACGGGGAATGGAAAAGTGTTGAGATCAAGCCGTATCAGCCATTGATGCTGGAGCCTTCACT
>DATCKB010000076.1:0-3969 GCA_036562505.1 Parasegetibacter sp.
CTTCAATAATCTGATCTACTTTTTCTCTTGTCAGGTGTTCACGATAATGTTTACCTAACTGCATCATTGGTGCATAACCACAGGCACCCAGGCATTCAGCGGGTTTCAGCGTGAATAGTCCGTCAGGAGTAGTTTCACCCGGACCGATATTCAGCTTCTCCTTTATATATGCAATGATATCGTCACTTCCGTTCAGCATACAGGGACCGGTCTGGCATACCTCAAACACATATTTACCTACGGGTTTGAGGTTAAACATGGTATAGAAGGTAGCTACTTCATACACTTCTATCGGCTTAAGATTAAGGAGAGAAGCTACATAATCCATCACCGGTACATCAAGCCACCCGCCAAACTCATCCTGTGCCAGATGCAGAACAGGAAGGAGAGCGCTCTTATGTCTGCCCTCGGGGTAGCGGGAAATTATCTCCTGTACCTTCTTTAGTTTTTCTTCAGAAAACTTAATCATAATATTGTTATATCCCCTTTTGACTTTTATTGCTATCTTACCAGCATCGAGATCAATCGTTGAATTTTTCTCACCTGAGGTAAGATGAATATTTTACGCCTTATTTTTTTTGACTTCACCTCTACGCATCCATCTCTCCTGCAATCAGATTCAAACTACTCAATACAACAACCGCATCGCTCAGCATGGAACCTTTTACCAGTTCAGTAAACGCCTGATAATAAATAAAGCATGGTCTTCTGAAATGCAGACGATAGGGTGTTCTGCCGCCATCGCTGATCAGATAATAGCCCAACTCTCCGTTTCCGCCTTCTACTGAATGATATACTTCACCCGCAGGCATTTCAATTTCACCCATGATGATTTTGAAGTGCCAGATAAGGGCTTCCATTTTCGTGTATACATCCTGTTTAGCAGGAAGATAATATTCAGGAACTTCTGCATGATAAACAGAAGGATCCATATCCTGAATTTTCTCGTAAGCCTGACGGATGATACTGAGTGATTCCCAGACTTCCTGATTTCTTACCATGAAGCGGTCGTAGCTATCACCGGTAGTACCTACGGGTATATTGAATTCAAAATCCTGATAGGACGAATAAGGTGAATGAACCCTGACATCGTAATCAACACCGGCGGCTCTCAGGTTCGGGCCGGTAAATCCGTAATTGAGAGCACGTTCAGCTGAAATCGGACCTGCACCCTGGGTTCTTTCCATGAAAATGCGGTTTCTGGTCAGCAGATTGTCGAGTTCCTTCCAAGCTTTCGGGAATTCATTCAGGAATTTCTCGAGCTTGGTGAATGCTGTGTTAGAGAAGTTTCGTTCAAAACCTCCTATTCTTCCGATATTAGTTGTAAGTCTGGATCCGCAGACTTCTTCATAAATTTCATAAATCAGTTCTCTGAACTGCATCACGTACAGGAAGCCGGAAAGTGCACCGGTATCTACTCCCATTACCGAGTTACAAATGATGTGATCGGCAGTACGGGCGAGTTCCATGATGATCACGCGCAGGTAATCAACTCTCTTCGGAGTTTTGATATTCAGCAGCTTTTCGCAGGTGAGATGCCAGCCGATATTATTGATAGGGCTTGAGCAATAATTCAACCTGTCTGTCAGCGGAGTAATCTGATATAAAGGCCGGCGTTCAGCAATCTTTTCAAATGCGCGGTGAATATATCCCACGGTTTGAGTGGCGTCAACTATCCGTTCTCCATCCAGCTCAAGTATGTTCTGAAACACGCCGTGGGTGGCCGGGTGGGTGGGTCCAAGGTTTAAGGTAGTGGTCTGCTTTCCAATTGAACCTTCGGGTAGTTTTATATTGTGTTCTGACATATTAAACAGTCTTTTTACCGTCCAAACATTTCATCATCCTTATCAACACGGGTTTGTTCCTCCAGAGGATATTCTTTTCTCATCGGGAAATAATCCATTTCTTCCACATTCAGAATTCTGGTCAGGTTGGGGTGACCAATAAAGTTCACTCCAAAAAAATCATAAGTTTCTCTCTCCATCCAGTTAGCACCTGAATACAGGGCTGTTGCACTGAATACATCCGGTTGGTTAATGTCTGTATATACTTTGAATCTGATTCTGACATTATCCACCAGATTATGAAGATGATAAACCACAGCCAGTTCTTTTCCTTTATTATCGGGATAGTGAACGGCGCATATATCAGTCAGAAACTGAAAGCGCAGGTTTTCATCATCGAACAGAAACTGGAGTACTTTCAGATTCAATTCCTTTGGTGCCTCGAAAGTCAGCATTCCGTGTGGCTCACTGAAACCATACACCTGATCGCCAAACTTTTCGGTTAACCGTTGCTGTATATATTCGTTATTCAGCCCCATAGCCTTATTGTATTCCATAACTGTTTAATAACTTCTGATACTGTTCAGAATTTCTTCTTCTCAGACTTTCATTTTCCACCAGGTACTGAACCTTCATGAATCCGTCAAGAATGGCTTCCGGACGCGGAGGGCAGCCAGGTACATACACGTCAACGGGTATTACCTGATCGATTCCCTGAAGTACGGAATAGCTATCGAATACTCCTCCCGATGATGCACAGGCACCGACGGCGATAACCCACCGGGGTTCAGCCATTTGCAGATAAACCTGTTTCAAGACGGGAGCCATTTTTTTAGCGATAGTTCCCATAACCATCAGCAGATCACATTGGCGGGGAGTGAAACCGAGACGCTCGCTTCCGAAGCGGGACAAATCATAATGCGCGCCCATGGTAGCCATGAATTCGATACCGCAGCAGGAGGTTGCGAATGGCAAAGGCCAGATAGAATTTCTTCTGGCCAATCCTACAACCTTATCCAGCCTGGTTGTGAAAAACCCTTCTCCACCATATCCTTCCGGACCTTCTTTTACTAGCTTTACACCAGCGTTTATATTAAATCTTACAGGACGTCCCATAATCTACTTAGTTTAATTTCACAATCATTCACCTATTCTTCCCAGTTCAAAGCACCTTTTTTTATAATGTAATAGAAACCAAGGGCGAAAAAACCGACAAACATCATTACGGCAATAAAACCATCCCAGCCCAGATCTCTGAAATTTACCGCATACGGATAGAAAAAGATGACTTCAACATCAAAAAGCACAAAGAGAATAGCTACAAGAAAGTATTTGATAGCAATTGGCTGACGGGCATTACCCTGACTGGCAATCCCACTCTCAAAGTTCTGAAGCTTGTCGCTCGTCTTCCGTTTAGGGCCTAAAAAGTGAGTAACGGTAAGGGTAAGTGCAACAAATATGAAGGCAAACAGAAACTGTATACCTATTGGAAAATAATCTGATGCGTTACTGGATTCTGAATTTGAAGCTGCTACCGCGGCCTGCAATAAAAAAATCTGCATTATCTCTAAATTGCTTTATCGGCAAAAATACGGTAGTGACAATTAAAAACCAGCTTATTATTAAAATAAAAACGGCTGTTTCAGGCATTCCTGACCAAGATCAGAGCCTTTCAAAGTTTAAACGTCAAATATTAACAAAACATAACATCCTCAGGGCAGATCCGGTGCCGGAATACCGGCATAAGGTCCGGGGTATTGTCCGGCAGAAGGCTTACTTCCGCTATTGCTTCCTGAATTTTTCTGAGGAAGCTGCTTTTGCAGAATTTCCTTGTAGCGTTGCGCATCTGCGTTTCCGGGATCAAGCACCAGAATCTTATCGAAATAAGCTACAGCTGCTTCACTATCTTTCAGCACATTTGCGCTGTATGCAGCCAGATATCCGTAAGCCTGAATGAGCGTGCGGCGGTTCTCTGCAGTGTCTTTTTCGGCCAGTTCAATAAAACGCTGGAAGTGGGGAACAGCCAGACCGAGTTCAGAAGTGGAATCTATGTATGAATTAGCTCTTGCTCTCCAGTAATGTCCGTAAATATCATTGGGGAATTTTTCCGCATATATGGCGAACATACTATCGGCGATAGGATATTCCTGTGCTTTTATATACGCGAATCCGGCATAGAAAAGGT
>DATCKB010000465.1:0-2876 GCA_036562505.1 Parasegetibacter sp.
GAATAACCGGGTCAGTTTCAGATGCGCGTAGCTGCTTTAAGTAGGGATCAAATCCAAATGTTGCAGCGGCAGTATCGATAAACCGGCCGCGGAGAAGGGTGTTATCCATATCAAAGACCACCATCTTTTTCAGTCCCACTACCTGTTCGCGAAGCGCAAATTCCATCTGGTCTTTAATCACCGTCATGGATTCCAGCTCTTCCAGGGTAACTGTTTCACGCCTGACGGCCATAGCCTTGGTAATGATTGCTCTTGCTACTTCCTTACTCATCTTACCTAGTTCCTGCCAGGGTTTACTTTTATTTTCAATATAACCGATGTTTACTTCAGTTATCCTGGCTTTCTGTAAAAACATATCGATCAGAATTCCGATATCTACACCATAGTCGCTCAGAAAATCAACTTTTTCAAACAGTGATTTTCTTCCGGCAATCATACCACTCAGTGGTTGGGAAAACACTGATAATTCCGGATAAAAAATGGAAAGCAGAGGCTTTGCCACAAGCTCCGTAACCCTTCCGGCATTTCTGGAAAATGTTGCCTTAACAAAGTCGTATTCGTTTTCCAGAATCGGCCGGGTAAGTTTGGATATGGTGTCTTCCGGATACGGGAAGATATCACCATCCAGAAAAACGAGGATATCATTTGAAGCAAACAACATTCCGTCTTTCATGGAAATTCCTTTACCCAGTCGGGTGCTGGTAATCACTTTGGCCCCGGCTTCGAGAGCTGCAGCAACGGTATTATCAACAGATTTATCATCAACCACTATTACCTCAGATACGTCATTCTGACTCAGGCAGAATGATACTACATTTGCGATAGTTTCCTCTTCGTTCAATGCCGGAATAATTACACTAACCATAGTACTGATTTAATTAAAAAAATGCCATTCCCGCTTACTTACGTAAGCCAGTATTTTCCTCGCCAGTGTAAGCTGTAAAACTATTTTGACTTCTTCCGTCCGGGAGAAGTGGAAAGCGTTAAACGGTCGTTGTCTTCCGCATCGCCTTTTTCCAGCTCAAGTTTCTTCAACTCCTTCTCTACATTGATTTTGACAGACATAATAGAATCATTCTGTAAAATCAGCTGGTCGTTCATTACTTTGAGATTCGAACTCTGGAAATACAGATAAATATTGGATACTCCAAGAACCAATACTACAACCCAGAGAATCGTACTTTTTTTATATAGGATGGATCTGAACATAACAGAATATGCTCTACAAATATGCTTTGGAGATATTAGCCTGAAATTAAACGGAAATTAAAATAGGATTAAAAGATTAGTACGCTACCGGATTTCACATCCAACTCAAGCCAGTTGAGCCTCGTTGTCAACCGTAGGCAGACAAACTTCAAAGGTGGTTCCGGATTCTTCAGACGAGGATACTTCAATTCTTCCTTTATGTAGTCTGATTATCCGGTTTGCCAATGCCAGTCCTAATCCAAATCCTTCTTTTCCTTTTGCATTATCTGCCCGGTAAAAAGGCTGGAAAATATTATTGAGTTCTTCCGCTGGTATTACAATCCCTCTATCGCTTATGGTTATATACAACTTTGAAGGTTGGAAGGTTAACCTTACAATTGCTTCATTGGTATATGAAAATTTGCAGGCATTTGCGATCAGATTCTTCAGGGCACTGGATAAGAGATCTGCATTTCCAAACACCAGCAAGTCACCGTCATTCTCCGGAAATTCATCGAAGTCGAGATGAGCAACATAAGACGGATTAATCTTCTTGAGTTCCGACGAAATCTTCATGAGCATTTCATCTATCCTGACTTTTCGCAGCTCGATAGCACCGTGCGAACCGGTTTGTGCAATTTCAAGCAAACTTCGGGTGAGCTGACCCATTTGTTTTACATCACTATAAACAGATTCCAGTACAGCTCTATATTCTTCCGGACCTCTTTCCTTCTGTAAGGTTATTCCAATCTGACTGGTAATAGAGGTCAAAGGGGTAGATAACTCATGAGATGCATTGGAAATAAATCTTCTCTGAATTTCAAAAGATTCCTGCAACCTGTCGAGCAACTGATTAAATGTTTCGGCCAACTGATTCAGTTCGTCGTGTTTCTCCCCTGCCTGAATTCGCTTGGTGAGGTTATGAGAGGAAATATCATTTACTTCATCAATAATGCCTTTAATAGGTTGCACCAGGCGGATGGAAAAATAATACCCGATTATAACGGTAATGATCAGTCCGGCTATGAAACTGGAAACCAGAATCAGACGCAGGTCGGAAAGCTGTTCCAACCCCACTCTGTCGTATGCGGCAACCACAATCACATATCGGTTAAACTCATCGGTGTATTGAATGGAAAGCGCATCTCTTTTTCCCATTTTGAAGAAATGCTCTCCTTTAATCCGGGCAAGATCTAATATGTCTTTAGTAATTGTTAATGTATCCTCGGGCAGGTCGGAGTTTTCATAAATGATTTCATTGAGGTAATTAAACACTGCCACACTTTTATCCTGCAGGGAAAGTACAGTGTTTTCGTCGATCCGTTTCATCAGATCCTGATTAATCTCCGTGATTTCGATCAGATATTTTGCAGTGGTAAGTGCTCTGTTGCGAAGGCGGCTTTGAAAACTCTCTTTCCGGTTAAGGGATGAAAAATAATACACTGCATAACACATCATAAAAAGCAGTGTTAGTACTATTACCGAAAAGAGCAGTGTTATCCTGTATTTTATTTTCATTCAGATGATTTAATCTGCCGTATCTTTTAAAATATATCCCATTCCAACCTGTGTTCTGATAAGTTTTGGTTCAAAATCCCTGTCTATTTTTTTCCGAAGAAAATTCACATAAACGTCGATTACATTAGTTCCGGTATCGAAATCAATTTCCCAGACGCGCTGAGATATAT
>DATCKB010000157.1:0-5482 GCA_036562505.1 Parasegetibacter sp.
GAGAAAAAATTCCGTCAAATCCAATGCTGTCTTCAGGTTGTGCTACATTGTTAAATCGTGCATAGTCCATTATTGACGGACTAATTCCATTGTCTTCTACCCATTTTATATTTCTGATATTTTCAACTTCAACAGTTGAAGACGCCCCAAAATTGTGCATTAATCCGAGCGTATGCCCTACTTCATGCGCACATACATACCGGATTAACCGTCCCATCAGGCTATCCGGATATACCATCTTCCGCGCGTTTGAATCTATTGATGAAGTCTGTATAAAATACCAGCTCCGCAAAAGCTTCATGACGTTATGAAACCAATTAATATGACTCGCGATTATTTCTCCGCTTCGTGGATCATACACCATTGGCCCGCTTGCATTCTGTACATCAGAAGGCTTGTAAACTATTGCATTGTAGCGCGCGTCTACCAAACTCCATTCAGGATAGTGACCATCCGTTTCTGGTGGATGTAAACAAAAAAGCCACAGTAGAGGTATTGGGAACTCATTTTAATGTGAACGCTTATGAAGATGAATCCGGGGTAAAAACAACGCTTCTGGAGGGAAGCGTGAGGGTCAGAAAGGACGAGGAAGCAATTGAACTTTCTCCCTGTCAACAGGCTATAATATCCGATAATATTGAGATAAACAAGAATCCAGATATCAGTAAAGTGATCGCGTGGAAGGAGGGTTTGTTCAATTTCTCCGGACTTAATCTGAAAGCGGTGATGCGTCAGTTGGAGCGGTGGTACGATATTGAGGTGAAATATGAGGGAACACCTTCTTCGGTAATTTTCCGCGGCGAAATGTATAGAAATGTTAATCTGTCTGATGTCCTCGAAGTGCTGCAACGAATGGAAATCAAATATAAAATGGAGGGAAGAATATTGACTATTCAGGAATAACGTAGGAGGAATAAGGTATCGTAAATAAGGTATCAAAAACAAGCTATGATTGAAATAAAGGCCGCCCGGATTTACCACCTCCAGTAGACACGCTGATTGACGTACGTGGAAAAGTGGTCGATCAAAATGGCATTCCTGTTGAAGGTGCAACGGTCACAGTCGAAAGCTTACCAAAGAAAGCCTTCACCGACAGTAACGGAATGCTTGGTTCTATCTTATTTAGTAGTACGGCCCTACTTCAAATCTTTCAGCAATTCCTTAACCGCAGCCTCTAATTGCTGATCAATACCGTTAACAACTTTAGCAGCTTCGTTGGCCACCTTTACATCGGGTTCGGTCTGCCAGTTTTCCAGATATTTTCCGTTCATTGCTTTTACCCCAACCGGAGGAACTCCCCAGCGGATTCCTGAATCCATTAAACCGGCCCACCCTGCAAAAGTACAGGTGCCGGGAACCGGCATACCCACGAGCTTATTAATCTTCTGTGCAGAAATCATATACGCATAACAATGACCGTCACTATAGTTAGCTTCATTCACAATGGAAATGCTGGGTTTTGTCCAGCGGAAATTCGGCTCAAATCCACTATTCATTTTATCGGTTCCATAATCCATAAACTTCTTGCCGCTCAAAAACATATCCAGATCACCCACCAAATCGCCACCTGCATTGAAACGGGTGTCAACTACCAACGCTTTCTTATCAAAATATTTTCCCATAACTTCTTCATAAACGCTCCGATACGCACCATCGTTCATCCCCGGAATATGAACATATCCTAACTGACCATTACTGAGTTTGTCCACTTCCTCCTGATTGCGTTTTATCCATCTGCGATATAGAAGCGTATTTTCTTCACTGATAGAAATCGGCTTTATCACATATTCCACTTCTTTCCCTTCTACTTCAAAAACAAGCAATGTATTTACACCGGTCTTCCTGTTTAAAAACTCACTGAGATCATTATTCGCTTTTATCTGAATTCCGTCAACAGATCTCAGGATCGACCCCGCTGGTATATGGATATTACTCTTGTCTAGCGGACCACCCTTAAGAATCTCCACAATCCTTACACCGTCACCAGTGTATGAATAATCATACAGGATTCCGAGGGCCGCAGTAGCATCAGCATTGGATACCTGACGGGAGTAACTGGCACCACTATGCGAAACGTTCAGTTCACCAAGTAATTCACTTAACAGCTCGGCAAATTCATAGTTATTTCCTATTGAAGGAATGTAACGCGCATAATCTTTTTTATAGCTATCCCAGTCTACATTATGCATAGAAGCAGTATAGAAAGTGTTTTTTGTTTTCCGCCATACATGTTCAAACTGAAACTGTCGCTCAGCTAAAATATCCACTCTCATCTCACCGTTTATAACCACCCTATCCTGTTTGCCGCTCAGCGGATCAATTTTGATAATTGAGCCGTCGGTAGTCAGATATATAATTTTATGATCCTTATCCCAGGTCATTGAAGCACCTCCAGCGTTTAACGGAATCAGCATTTTCGTTTCCCGCGATTTGAGGTTAGTACTCCATAAATTAAACCCTTTTTCAAATCGGGCCAGATAGTACAGGGTTTCACCGTCTTTGCTCAACAAGGCATCCCCCAGCGTTGAAGAATGAATAGTAAGTCTTTGTTTACGAATATCGATATCTTCCCAGTCAATCTTAAGACTACTGTCTGCTTTTGCGCCGTTCTTTTTTGACGTGTCTGCTTTTGCCTTTGCTGCTTCTATATCCTTCAGCAGAGCTGCATCGGCTTTCGACAGATTGAATTTTTCCCACGCTTCCTTATTAAAGAACATAACGTATACATCCTGCTGCTGGCCGCCCGACATCGCCGCACCTCTTAATCCATCCCGATTGCTGAACCAAATCATGGCTTTACCATCCAGCACCCATTTTGCTCTTGAATCATTAAAGCCGCTTTTGGTAAGATTGATGGCTTTGCCTTTTCCGTCGCTGGAAACGATTCCGATTTCACCCGCCGCGCTTCCGGGCATATCGTAATTAAACAGAAACCATTTACCATCGGGGCTCCACTGAAAATATTTCGCATTTTCACCCCACGCAAAAAGCTCATCATTTACCAGAATGTTTCTGATTTTTTTGCTTTCGATATTATATACTTTCAACCGATTCTTGTTTTCAATGAAAGCAATTTCTTTTCCGTCCGGTGAAAATTGCGGCTGTGTATTGTCGTTATTATTTTCGATTAAAGGATTTTCTTCAATTAATGTTGAAGCAAAGAAATAAGGTTCGTCTTTTCTGACACGGCGACTCTGATAAATACTCCATTTCCCGTTTCTTTCTGCCGAATAAACAATTGTCTGACCATCTGGAGAAAATACCGGAGCTGCTTCCTGTCCCACTGTACGCGTGATTTGCTTGGTAATACCATTTTCGATACTATTAACAAAAACATCACCGCGGTAGATAAAAACTATTTCCTTATTATTCGCCGCTACATTAATATTACTTCCGCCGGATACTTTTACAATGTCTTCATAATTCTGACTTTGATCCGTCAGAATCGTTATTTCTACTTTTCTTGTTCCTCCATTTTCGTATACGTAAAGCTCCCCGTTCCAGCTAAAAGCAAGAACGCCGTTTTCTGACATTGAAAGAAAACGAACCGGATGTTTTTTAAAGGAAGTGAGTTGTTGCGACTTACCACCGGAAACATTCTTTTTATGAATATTGAATGTTCCGCTTTCCTCACTCAGATAATAAAATGCCTGATCATTATCGGTAAAGATGGGTGAGCGGTCTTCGCCTTCGAAATCGGTGAGTTTAGTATGCGTTTTAGTTTGAGTGTTATACATCCAGATATCCCGCGCAATTGATGAAGTCTGATGTTTACGCCAGGCATTTTCTCCACCTTTCTTATCATGGTAGAGCATAAGATTACCCTTCTTACAGAAGTTTACGTCTTCAGCCGGAGAACTCAGCAGTTGAAATACCCGTCCACCATTGGCTGATACATAGTATAGTTCCGGTTGCCATGCAGTGGGATAGTTCCGGCTTTCCGCAGCATCTAGTCTGACTGCTCCAAATACAATATTATTATTGTCACGGGTGAACGTATAAGGGTATTCGTTAGCCGAATGGAAGGTGATACGTTTTGGAACCCCACCTCTTGCGTCTACACAGAAAATATCGAAGTTCCCGTACCGGTCACTTGCAAATGCGAGCTTCTTACCATCGTGACTCCAAACAGGCATGAAATCGTGCGCCTCGTGCCTGGTAATAGGTGTAGCAGCACCTCCTTTGGTGGGAACTGTATAAATATCTCCTTTATAAGTAAATGCGATTTTATTCCCGTCGGGTGAAATTGCCGGGTAACGCACCCAGGTCGGTTTATCCTGAGCCAATCCATGAAATGAGCTGAATATAAAAACTAACGGCGCCAAATATTTTTTCATAACCCTGTATTTATCTGACAAAAATAGGGGCCGGAAGCAACAAAACTTTGCCGCTGGTAGAAAAGTGATGACATATCTCTAATTACGCCGATGTATGTGAAAATCAATCAACTTAAAACTTAGAGAATGAAAAAACTATTTGCCTTCATTGCACTTATTTTGACAATTACTATAGGCCGTGTATCTGCACAAGACAGTGAAATCAGTATTTACGCTCAAGGCGGATTCGGCTTCCATACTGTTGGATATGGTTCCGGGGGAATTAAGCCGAAATCTATCTTAAGACCTCATTTGGGAATATTGGCGGAAAAAATGCTGCAGGATAACCTCGGAATTCAGGTTGGTCTCCGGCTGGCAGGAAAAGGATATATGACCGAGGACCGTCAGACCGAGGATGTTTATTTCAAATACCAGGTAAAAACCTTCTACCTGGAAATACCTGTGAATGTTGTTTATAAAACCGAACAGTTTTACTTTGGCGCGGGACCTTATATTGCCCTGGGTATGGGTGGTAACTATAGATGGAAAGGTACTGAAGTTGGGTTCGGAACCATTGAAGAAGTTGATGAAAAAGAAAAACTAAGTTTCGGTGGTGATGAGGTGAATGACGACTTCAAATCCACCGACTTTGGCTTGAATATCCTCGCCGGCTACCAGATTAACGAAACCATGTCGCTCAGTCTGAATTATGGATTGGGACTGTCTGACTTCGGACACTATGAAACTGCTATAAAGAATCGCGGATTCAGTATTTCCTTTAACTATCGGCTGAAATAGTTCCTAACCAACTGTAACAAACAATTGATAATTATACTATAATATTACCTGTTAATCTGTTAACCTACCCTGACTGTGTTTTTCATTTTGTGGAATGATGAACAGAAAAAGCCGTTCAAAATAAAGAACGGCTTTTCTTTTCTGATAATCACCCGGAAAATTTTAGCGAATAAGTGTGTGAATCCGCCACACTTTCCTTGCTATTCTGCCTTCCATTTTATAGATTTATCTCTTTTTACATTAACCCCTCCCGTTTTATGCACGATAAAAATTTACAGGATTCAGGCAGCACCAACGAAAACGTTCAAAACCGAAATCCACATAAAGAAAATACCTCCGGAAACTTTAGCAGTGAAGAAAGTTCAACC
>DATCKB010000163.1:0-6679 GCA_036562505.1 Parasegetibacter sp.
TTGAGCCGGTCGAATGTAAATTCGAAGTACAGGTAGGAAAATGCTACGAATCCCCATCCGCCAAGCTGACATAACCAATATTTTGAGATACGGTTGAACATAATCTTGAATTACACCAAATTTAGTGAATTGAAAAATGCCGGCCCTCTTAAATGGATTAAAGGTTAAAATCAACCCCTAAGCGGGTTAAACCTATGTAACAAGTATAAAAGTTAAAGCAGGAATATGTATTTTTACAACTCAACAGTACCTATCATGCAAATTAGTGCAGGAGACCTACTTGCTAATATCTCCACCCCGGCTGACCTTAAGCAACTTTCGCGCGAACAGTTATTGCAGCTGGCAGACGAGCTCAGGCAATATATCATAGATGTTGTTAGTATTCACGGAGGACATTTTGCAGCGAGTCTGGGTGTGGTGGAATTAACTGTAGCCCTTCATTATGTTTATAATACACCTTATGACCAGCTCGTATGGGATGTGGGGCATCAGGCATATGGACATAAAATTCTTACCGGAAGAAGAGAGCAGTTTGTTACCAACAGAAAATATAAAGGAATCAGTGGCTTTCCGAAAAGAAGTGAAAGTGAATACGATACTTTCGGTGTAGGTCACTCTTCCACCTCAATTTCTGCAGCGCTGGGCATGGCTATGGCTGCAAAGATGAAGGGGGAAGACAGAAAAGCTATTGCGGTAATCGGCGATGGCTCAATGACGGCGGGGATGGCTTTTGAAGCCATGAACCATGCGGGAGTTGCCGACAGCGACCTGCTGATTATTCTGAATGATAACTGTATGAGCATCGACCCGAATGTCGGTGCCCTGAAGGAATATCTGACCGATATCACAACCTCTCATACATACAATAAATTGAAGGATGACGTGTGGACCGCTCTTGGTAAGTTGCCCATAGGCGCAAACTTTTCCAGAGAACTAGCGAGCAAGATCGATCATACCCTGAAAGGCCTGGTGATAAAAAGCAGTAACCTGTTTGAATCACTGAAGCTGAGATATTTCGGTCCGATTGACGGACATAACCTCACTAAACTGGTAGATACACTGAAGGATCTGAAAAATATTCCGGGTCCGAAAATTCTGCATATCGTTACAGTTAAAGGTAAGGGTTATCACCTTGCAGAAAAGGATCAAACCAAATGGCATGCACCCGGATTATTTGATAAGATTACCGGTGAGATTTATAAAAAGCGTTACGATACTCCACAGCCTCCGAAATATCAGGATGTATTTGGACATACTATAATTGAACTGGCAGAGGCTAACAAGAATATTGTTGGTATTACACCGGCAATGCCGAGCGGCAGTTCACTTAAGTTTATGATGGAAAAAATGCCGGACCGGGCATTTGATGTGGGTATTTGTGAACAGCACGCTGTAACCCTTTCAGCCGGCCTGGCAACACAAGGGCTGAAAGTATTCTGCAATATCTACTCTTCCTTCATGCAAAGAGCATACGATCAGGTTGTGCATGATGTAGCCATTCAAAATCTTCCGGTGGTATTCTGCCTGGACCGCGCCGGGTTGGTGGGCGAAGACGGACCTACTCACCATGGTGCATATGATATTCCTTATTTCAGATGTATTCCGAACATGATTATCAGTGCACCGATGAACGAAAGTGAATTGCGCAATCTGATGTACACCTCACAACTTCCTGAAACCAATAATCCTTTTGTAATCAGGTATCCGAGAGGAGAAGGGGTAATGCCGGAATGGCGTACACCTTTGCAGAAAGTTGAAATCGGTAAAGGCAGAAAACTCAAAGACGGTCAGGATATTGCTATACTCTCACTCGGACATCCTGGTAATTTTGCAACTACCGCTATCCGTGAACTGAAAGCAGATGGTATCAACCCGGCTCATTATGATATGAGGTTTGCAAAGCCACTTGATGAAGAACTGCTTCACGAAGTTTTCAGCAAATACAAAAAGATTGTAACTGTTGAAGACGGTGCAATAACAGGGGGATTCGGATCAGCTATACTTGAATTTATGGCTGAACATCATTATCAGGCCGAAGTAAAAATGCTTGGTATTCCCGATCGTATCATCGAACACGGAACGTTGAAAGAGTTACACCGCGAATGTGGTTACGATGCCCAGGGTATTGCTGATGCTGTTCGTGAAATGATGAGCGTTAAAGTAAGTGTTGACGGGATTAAAATCGACTAAACAAATCAAGCCAACTCAACCACTCCTCCCTTGAAGAGGAAAAGCCTATTTTACTCATCAACCTAATTCTCAGAATCCTGATTACTATCGGTCACCTGATTATTATCGGATGTTTCGATATCGTCTGAATTCATTTCTTCCTGAACAGGCATCCTGTCTTCTTCAGGAACATATTCGATGATGAAATTATTTCGCCCTTCCCCTATCATAATGGTGAGGAATTTCATTTGCACCAGTTCAAGCATACTCAGGAAAACGAATATCGCCTGAATTCTGTCTGCTACTTTTTCGAATATCTTTTCGAACGAGAGAGTTTTCTCTTGTTTCGCCAGATCAAGCAGAAATTCCCTGCTACCTTCAATAGTGTAGTTGTATTTGACAACCGTGTGAACCGGACGGTTATTTTTGTCGTATAGGCGCTGCATTACCCGTTCAAATGCTTTCATCAGTTTGAACATGGTAATGGTTTGAATTTCAGTGCCCTCGCCTGATTCCTCGCCAATCTGAGCAAGTTCTTTCTGAAGATTGCCCCTCTTTACCATCAGCATACGGATGGCTTCCATTTCCATCAGTTGAGCGGCCGCTTCTTTATAACGTTTGTATTCCAGGATTTTGTCGACCAGTTCCTGACGGGGATCGATTTCATTACCGTGGGCATCCAGCTCTTTTCTCGGAAGGAGCATTTTTGCCTTGATACGCATAAGTGTAGAAATAAACAGGATGAATTCACTGGAAAGCTCAATATTCAGTTCTTCCTGCTTATGAATAAAATCCATGAAATCATTAATGATCTTTGTGATCGGGATGTTATATATATCGATCTCATCGCGTTCAATAAAAAACAACAACAGATCAAAAGGACCTTCAAACTGAGGGAGTACTATCTGATAAGACGACTGATTCATCAAACAAATGTAAGAAACTTATAGCGGGCCAACCTACGAGGTTAATACCATGTCAGTAAATAGTGTAAAACCGCTGTCGCCTCCGGGGAAACAGCGGTAATTTTTTAATAGATTACCAGTAACCGCGAATCAAATGGGAATTGATTAAAACTTGGCGGCAAAGCCTATTCCCAGCAATGATTTAAACTGAGTTCCCCAATGAGTTCCGTCGGGACGAAGTGCATCATCGTCATATATCACATCAACATTATACGTAACACTCAACCACTCATTCACCTTCATAGAAAGTAGATTAGTGAAGAATACGTCAATGTTTTGCGGGTTATGTCTGTAGTTGGAAAATAAATCAAGTTTTGCCTTATAGTTGACATTTTTGAATATGTCTTTATTAAAGTTTGCGGTAAGGAACGCACCTATTTCAAAACGGGCTTTTTTACCTGGTTCGATGCCGTATAGTTCGCTCAGCTGATCTACTCGTCTGCTGACTACAATCCAGCGTGCAGTTGAAGGAGAAAGGAACAGATTAAATGATCCTGAAGGTTTCCACTCCATACCCGGAGAAATCAGGATATTGGCAGGTGCCAGAAATGTAGACACGATTTCACTGGTATCATTACCGGTAATATCTGATTTGAAATACCGTTGTCCATCGGTCAGTTGAGTCCGGAAATTCCCCAGAACAGTCACCAGCCATTTTCCGGTAGTATCTATCTGATAACCGTATTTTGAAAGCAGGTCTATCCGGTCGTCATTTTTTCTCAATCCGGTACTGGTGGTATTTACTAACCCATAGTTAATATCCAGACTATTATCCCAGTTACGACGGTCTTTTTTATATAACGCCTGATAGTTAAAAATCAGATTAGTAGAGAGTGAGAATTTGTCGGATCCCGCAGACCAGTTGGAAGTGCTTCCCTGCGAGAAGTTGATGTTCAGTAAGCCTTTTTTGGTCCAGCCTTCAGGTTGTTCACCATCTTTACTGATAGATTTCTGAGACTCAGACTTCAGGTTGGTAACTACATTATCCTGCGCCATTAAGCCAGCTGAAATAAATGCGGCTAATGCCAGGAGGGAAGTGCTTTTAAACATATGTACAGTATTTTAAAAAAAATGCCCCCATCTCTCGATGAGGGCACAAAAATACAATATTATGAAGCTATTTTTTCTTCAGTTCATCTCTGATTTCCATAAGAAGTACTTCAGTTGCTGAAGGAGCAGGTGGTTCAGCAGCAACTTCTTCCGCTTTTTCACGCTTCGCCTTATTAACCAGTTTTACCAACAGGAAGAGGATAAACGCTACAATCAGGAAGTTGATAATCGCAGATACAAATGTTCCGTATTTGACGGTCCCGAATATAGTGAGTTCTTCCAGTTTACTTAGGTTGGCTGCTTCTAAAGCAGGTTTGAGAAGTAGTGGTGTAACCACATCATCTATAAGGGAAGAGATGATCTTGTTAAAAGCTGCACCAATAACTACGGCAACAGCCAGATCGATCACATTACCTTTTAATGCGAATTGTTTGAATTCTTTTATCATTCCCATGGTTAGAAAGTTTAGATGTATGAATGTAAAACAATTCCCGGATAAAATCAAAATCAGAGAGTTAGATTACAATTCTTGACCTGCCTCAAGGCTCAGGTGGGGTTAACTGCCTTCGTTTCGACTGATGCCTCAGCCGTATTTAATGGCGTTAGTTATTTCAGGTTTAACCAGATAATTGACCGGTTAATGTAATTCTGCACTTCTGATCTTATTCTTTATCCTAGCTTCGCACATGTTTATGAGCCGAAATTTGCAAGTGGTCAATTGGGTAATATTCATTTTACTTTCATTCATCTGGGGAAGTTCGTTTATGCTGATGAAAGAAGGTATGGTTGGATTAAGTCCGTATCAGGTAGCCTCCATCAGAATGTTGAGTGCAGGTATTATTCTTGTACCGTTTGCGATAAGAGACCTGAAAAAGTTTCCGGTGAAGAAAACCGGACTGGTTATTTTATCGGGGTTACTTGGTAGTTTTTTTCCGGCCTTTCTGTTTTGTATAGCTGAAACGCGGATCGACGGATCACTGGCAGGGATTCTGAATGCGCTGACTCCTTTATGTACACTGCTGCTGGCGGTGTTCTTTTTTAAGACGCCAATTCCGGCACGTAAGTTTGTAGGGATAGTGATCGGATTTCTGGGACTATGCCTGCTGTTTATTGTACGGGGTAATATTAATTTATCGTATCTGTCTTATTCCGGACTGGTGATACTGGCCACATTGTGTTATGGAGCGAACGTGAATCTGGTGAGCAAACATTTGAAGGAAGTTGGTTCGTTTCAAATTGCCACTTATGCCTTTACGATTCTGACGATCCCCTCTCTGATTATTCTGATATTAACGGGATATTTTTCTATGCCCCTGACCAGCAAGGAAGTACTTTATGCTACTGGTGCCAGTGTGGTATTGGGTATATTCGGTACGGCGGTAGCTTCCATCCTTTTCTACGTGTTAGTCAAACGTGCAGGTATTGTATTCTCTTCAATGGTGACTTACGGAATTCCGTTTGTGGCCATCTTTTGGGGGTTACTTGCCCATGAAGAAATCACTTTGGCACAAGCGGGTTGCCTTTGTATTATTTTGTTTGGTGTTTATATTACCACGAAGAGTAAGTAGAATTATCTGAGGTAATTGAGAGACTGCAAAGATTAAAGGAACTACATAGTTATACAATTAGAAGGGCTAAAAGGATTACATTGATTATCAGGAATAAAGGATTATCAGGACTATAAAGATTACCCGTATTATTTGCCGGATTTCTCCTTTAGATCTTTCGCAAGATTATTAAACACATATTCATGTACCTGCTGGATGCCCAATTCTTCCAGCGGTTGCCAGTAGAACCGGGGATTCAGAACTGAGGTGTAGGTAGTAATGCGGGTACGTTTGCAACTGTCTTCACCGACTTTGTCGAAGTAATAAATAGCTTCTTTAAAGCCCAGCCAGTTTCTTCCGACCAGTTGATAGTCGATTACATCCATTTTCAGAACTTTTCCTCTTTCGAGTTCAGTAATTCTTTCTACGATGGTTCCTGCACCGAAATCATAAGAGCTCGCCCTTCCGGCTGAAAAATAACAGGTTCTGATTCCCCCTACCTCTTCTTTTTCCAATATGCATTTAGTGGGAATGGGAAGGTCCAAAAACATCAGGTAAGGTTTTTCAGCGTCGAGGGTATCGACCGATTTAATAGCATCGTAAACCTCTTCTGGTGTGTACGGAAATATTTGTTCAGTTTTTACTTCATTTATTATTTCGGGTTCATTATTTAAAAAGCGCTCGGTTGGCGCAGCTACAAGAAATGGAAATATCGGAAGCAGCAATAGAGGAAGGCTGTTAGTTCCTTTGATTTGTTTATATCGTTTGATGAGATGGGTTATAACGTAACCTAAAAATATAAGGGCAATAATCAGAGATAGAGACATTACGATGCAAAGCAATCCGGAAAGTCCGGGAAACAACAAGGCGAGCAGAACCAGAATGGTGGTGATTATTGCACCGATAAGCACGTATTTTTTGTCAGGAATAGCGCCCAGCGCAACACCC
>DATCKB010000166.1:0-16822 GCA_036562505.1 Parasegetibacter sp.
TATATTATACCCAGCAAGAAAATAGTAATTGTCCGAATGGGTGATGCTGCCAATCCGCTCAATCCAAATTTTGCCGTATCAGGATTTGATAATGAACTCTGGGAAAAAATCAATGCAGTGATAAATTGAATAAACCGATGCCAGGCCCCTTTTACTCTCTCACTACCTTCAATACCCAGGTGGTATCCAACCTTGAGGCGCGGGTCGAAGACCGGAGTAATTCACTATCGAGCCGAGTAACCTTAAAGCCATAAAATGGCAGAGAGATATTGTATTTATAACCTGCAGAATCTAACCAACGCTTACCCCGTGCTGAGGTATAAATCAGCGCTTCATCACCTCCGGCAATAGCCGCAAAATCAGGAACTGGAAGTCCTGCGCCCGACCAGGCGCGATGAACCCGCTGAACTGGGGCATCAGCATAAAACTCAAACGCGTAAGAGTTCACATCATAAAACCAAACTCTTTCTCCCCTGAATTCTTTATTTACAATCATAGCTGCTTCTGAACCAGACTGAAAGGTCAATAATGTGGGATAGAAAAAAATATTGATGAATATAGATACTACCGCTGCTGCCATTATGGGTTGAGATATAGCGAGGAATGCACGGTTACTCACTGTTGTACTTGCAGACAATGATGTATCCGGGGCAGATTGCAGATTACGGTTTCGATTACTTGAAAATAGCGTTAAAAGCAAAAGCAGTAACACCAATCCTGAGATAACCAGGAAGACTATCCATCCGTTAACAGGAAATAGGTAAGCAATTGCTGCAGGTAACATTATCATCAATATTGCAATTACCGTTTGCGTAATATGGATATTTCTCAGGCACCTGGCGTCCCCGAGATTTTTATACAAATAAAATGCAGTGATTACACTAAAGAACGGAAATAAAATATTTACATAATGCGGAAGCTGAAATCGCGAAAAGGAAAATAGCAATAAAGTAAGAATTCCGGAACCGAAACAGATAAACTCCGGTGCATAATCGCGGAACTTGGCAGATTTTGCGCGGAGTGATGTGGAGATTTCAGAATTGCCAGCGGTGCGGATTTTCCTTCCCACTAATCTTTTGATATGCCCGATTATGGCCGCATACAACAAAATACTCCAGGGTAAAAATGCCCACAACATCGTATGAATGAAAAAGAAAGGATCACCTTTTCCTTTAATAGGGCCCGTATTCATAAACCGACCGAACTGACTTTCCCATAAAAAGAATTGAATCCCTGATACATCCTGTCGCCCGAACACCAGTTTTTCAGGGTGCTGATCAAATTGCAGGTATAAGCAAATAATTTCGGGTAGAGTGAAGATAGCCGTTAGCAGTACAAAAACATACCATCGCCAGTTTACAAACTGCTTCCAATCGCCCTTCAGCATCCAGTGAAGAATCACCCCCCCGCCGATGGGTAATAACACAAAGGGTCCTTTGGTCATTAGTGCAGATGCACTGAACAGAGCGGCGGGGATAATATAACGCCAATGATTATGCGCTTTCACCAGATAATAAACAGCAGCAATCAAAAAAAATGTCAGATAAGGTTCTGCTCTCAAATCGTTGTTGGAAATAATAGCGTGCAGTGCAGTGAGATAAATCAAGGCAGCGAGCTGCGCTACAGTCTTTCCATAAAAATGGCGGGCAAGCCGGAAAGTATAAAGTGAGCCGAGCAGCCAGCATAATATCCCGGGAAGTTTGTAGGCTACAGTATTTATACCGAATGCTTTAAAACTCAATGCGGTTATCCAGAAAGGTAAGTGAGGTTTGTCGAGCCAGTCTCTTCCATCAGCAAACAGGTTAATCCAGTCGTTTCGCAAAGCCATTTCTTTCGCAATGCCCGCGTATAATGCAGCATCAGGTTCCATTAAAGGTGCAAATAAAGCCGGCAAATGCATTACTACAGAAACAAAAAGCAAAGGGCGGAAAATTCTTTGAAAGCTGCTGTCCGCTGGCGTCGTTACTTTCATTTTTTGAATTTATTTTCTGATTTGCTGACAAATTTCCTGAAGAAAAGATACATGAGCCATCCCACTAATATTCCAAATACTGCACCTACCAGGATATCAAAGGGGTAATGTTTTCCCACATATACTTGCGCATAAACCACCAGCACTGCCCAGATCCATAACCAACCCCATCTCCGTCCCCTCATCAACTTCGTACTCAGGAACCAGAATGTAGCTAATGCAAAATGATTGCTTGAATGGGTAGACGGCATTCCGTAACGTCCGCCGCAATCGAGCAGATTCCGGATGATGGGAGCCAGCTCTGCATTATGACAAGGTCTGTCTCTCTGAAAGAAAGGCTTCAAAATTGAGGCGCTACCGAAATCAGCAAGTGCAAAAGTTGCCAGCGATAACACCACAAATATTATAGCATTTTCTCTGCGATACCTGATAACCCAATAAAGAACAAATGCATATAGCGGAACCCAGGTTAGAGGTTCTCTAAGTTGCAGCATAACCGGATCCAGAAACGGATGAATAGCTACATAGTGAATCCAGGTAAAAAGGTCCTGATCAAATCGTTGAAGCTGTTCTAAAAGGGGCATGATAATAGTCAAAATTCAATAGTAAAAAGTGAAAAGCGATACACGTTGAGCATTTCTCACCATGGGTCGTATAACGCGAACACTAAACATAAAAGTTGCATTTGCCGGAGTTAAATTCAAACCAAATCACGAAAACCACCCCTTCTTCATTCCCACAAAAATACCATCCTCCCGAACTTCCACCGGCCAGGTCTTCAAATAATATCCTTCACCGCTGGTATTGCGCCCGTTAACGGGGTTGAATTTATAGCGGTGAGTCGGACAAACAACATTACCCGTTGCATCAAAATAGCCACCTGCCATAATTCCGCTCGCATGCGGACACTTGTACGCAAATGCTACCCACTCCCCGTTTGCCTTGCCCACACACATTCTTTTTCCATCTACATCCATAACTGCAATTCCATTCGGTGCAAGTGGTATTTCTGTTTCAGTATCAGCAATTTTTATCCAGTTATAACCGCTCATCTTCTATGAACTTAAAGTTATCCGGTTAATCAAGATTTGTTTTCCGGATTAGAAGCTTCTCTACGTGCCGGAAACCTTATTCAATATTAAAAGAAATATTCCGAACGATATGGATAACGCTCGCGATACAGATCGCGCACCTTATACAGAATAGTAGTCCGAAGTGCATCAATATTCGTTCGTTCCGTAGCTGAAACAAACACACAATTGCCGTTGGTTTCCCTGATCCAGCGTTCTCTTAGCTCTTCCAGAATCTGTTTTTTCACATCTTCTTCGAGCCACTCATCAAAAGTGTTCTTTTCATATAGATCCATCTTGTTAAAGATGGTGATTACAGGCTTGTCAAATGCTTTGATTTCCTGCAAAGTTTTGTTAACCACTCCCAACTGATCTTCGTAATTAGGGTGGGAAATATCAACCACGTGCAACAGAATATCAGCTTCTCTTACTTCATCGAGCGTGCTCTTAAAACTCTCAACCAAATGGTGAGGAAGTTTTCGTATGAAACCAACGGTATCACTTAAAAGAAACGGAGTATTCTCAAAAACCACCTTTCTGGTTGTGGTATCAAGGGTCGCGAAAAGTTTATTTTCGGCAAATACATCACTCTTACTCAGAAGAGTCATGAGAGTTGATTTTCCAACGTTGGTATAACCAACCAAAGCTACGCGGATAAATTCGCCCCGATCTTTTCTTTGAGTAAAAGCTTGTTTGTCAATTTCGGCCAGGCGTTTGCGTAAGAGGGATATTTTGTCTTTTACAATCCGGCGGTCAGTTTCTATTTCCGTTTCACCCGGACCGCGTGTACCAATCCCACCCCCCTGACGTTCCAGGTGTTTCCACATCCCTTTGAGTCGGGGCAGCAGATACTGGTACTGAGCCAGTTCCACCTGAGTTTTCGCCTGGGCGGTTTTTGCCCTTCGGGCGAAAATATCCAGAATCAGGTCAGACCGATCAATGGTTTTTACTCCCAGTGCTTTTTCAATATTAATGATTTGCGAACCGGTCAGCTCATCATCAAATATGATCAACTGAATATTTCTTGATTGAATATATTGCCTTATCTCTTCCAGCTTCCCTTTGCCAATAAAGGTCCTGCTGTCGGGGTGCGGCAGTTTCTGAATGAATTTTTTTACGGTAACGGCACCTGCTGTTTCGGCCAGAAACGCAAGTTCATCCAGATATTCCATTACCTGCTGCTCCGTGTCTTCGCCGGTGATCAGTCCAACCAGCACAGCTCTTTCTTCTTCGCGGATCGTATTCTTTTTGTCGAGCAATGTATTTCTTTTGTTGCAAAGGTAAGGGATGCGGGTCAGATGGGAAGTCTGAGGAAAGAAGGATGTATCAAAATTGTCTTGAAAGACTTAAACCTGAAAACCGCGTAAAACGGAATTGATTCCGTCAGGTACCAAAATTAAAAGAGGCTGTATCGATCTTTTGATACAGCCTCCGTTCAAATATAATATCAAGATATACTCTGGTCCGTTGTTATCTATAGTCTGGAGTTAATTCGTTGAGGATCATTTTCAACTAAAGTCCGCTAAGCGTAATGCCAATAATATATGGTCTGATTTCCGCACCATAACCTTCTTTAATCAGCGGATTAATCTGATAAGATCCGAAGAGTGAAAGGTTGCCGTAGCCGATTCTCACGGTGCCGCTGAATCGGGTGGAATTAAAGAACCTTTTGGTGCTTTCCTTAACGGTATACGGGTTTATAGTCTGACCATCTTTACTACGCAGGGTTTTACCTTTTGTATGGGCATTCAGCATAGTTCCCACTTTCACACCAAGTGCAAATTTCCACGACTTATCCATATCCTCCGGATTCAACGCGTAACGCAGTTCAACGGGTGCCTCAAGGAATGCAGTAGTTAACTTATATTTCTTGAAGTTATTCGTGTCAGCCACATTTCTGAAAGGAAGTTTATTTCCCACGTCCTTCAGATCCACAATCATGCGATCGAAATAGATATTTGAAGTTCCGATACCTGCTCCGATTCCCACGCTGAAGCGAGGGTCAGTCTTAAACGGGAAATCAAACATAAAATACACATTCGCACTGCGGGATAATCCTTTTAATTTGATGCTGTCTGGCGCGCCGGCCCAGTTGTCGATTCCAAACTGAATCATAAAGTGGTCTGCGGCACGATGTGAGAGGTCGATTTTACTCCAATCTTTCTTTTTAGCTTCTGTACTGTCCTGCGCCATCAGTTGCCCACAGGCAAAAATGACCGTCAGGGTCATCAAGATTTTCTTCATAAACATAATTAAAACACAAATGTATCTTTCGGTAATTAAAATTGGTATGCAAATTATGTTAAAATGAAGGACTTCCCGCAATAAAACTGATTTTAGCTGTTTGGGAGCCATGAATTATGATTCTTAGTCCTTCTGGTGCCCGCGAAATGTATGAAGGAAATCCGGATGGGTTTGGCGGATCGGCTAAACCTTGCCATTTTCCGGGCAAACCGCATTTAAGCTCCAATAGTCCAATTACTGTTCCGGCAATCCGAACCATTTGCGGTATACCGCCTGTATATAGGTCGGAATCAATACCAGCAGCAATACCCATCCGCAAATCTCTGCTATCCGGAAACGCATTTCGATAGTCTCCTGGCTCACAACTTTATTCATTTCTGCGTCATAGGTGGGTATTGTCAGGTGATAAAGCGTTGTCGCCAGCATTGGGATAAATGGCAGCATCAACACAAACAGGTTGATGGCTATTCCGGTAATCTGACCTCGTTTTCGGCTGGTAAATACCAGAGCCGAAAGAACAGTGAACAATACAAAATAGAATAAGCAAAATTGAAGAGTTGCCTGAGATTCCCGTCCGGTAAAGGCTATCAGCACAGCACTGAAAATAACTAAAATCAGGGCTGTTAATAAAGAAAGGAAAAAGGTTCGCGTAGTTGAGTGCCGGAAAATAAAAACAAGCAAGGTCAGTGCGAGAGTAGTGTATAAGAAAACCCGGGCAATCCATTCCATCTCTTTTTTATCCCAGCGGTATTTTTTCTCAGCAATATTGTAAATAGCAGAGTTTACAAGTGACAGATCATATTTTTGCGAAACTTTGTCGAAGCGACCTAAATGTGCGATTTTATAGTCGTCAAAATTGGTTCGATAAATAGTGTACTTATGTATGAGCGTTGTTAGTTCTTCTAGCAGCTGCTGCTTATTTTCGGGTGCCTGAAAGTTTTTTACCAGGGAATCATATAACTGTTTTGCATCTAACCGTTTTGTAACTGAGTGTCTTTCCGGAGTATAAGCATGTACCATATCATACCTCGGACAGTCCAGAAATACATATACAGAATCAGCGATTTGCCGGATACTGTCGGCATAGACTTTCCTCGATTCAAATTCAGCGCTATCGATTAAATTATATTTACGCCTTTCGAATACCTTATCTGTAAGGTCCGACGAAGTTGTGTCGGTGTCATCTTCCTCATAATATGAATGACGATAGTAGGCAGGAACGTCGACGTAGTTCTTAACCAGACGGAAAGTGTCGGTATCCCAGCTGTGGTCAAGTGAATCGTATTCGAGTTGAATAATCAGCGTATTCATCCTGTTAGCATCCTTCACCAATTCTTCGTTACCATATTTGAGGTTTGCCTTTACCGATTCAACATACGGCGGCACGAATGGGAATAGTACAATTGTTCCTATGCAAATGAAATAAAGCAGGAAAGTTCGCAGCCATCCGAGTGGCTTGATGATTCCATACCGTTTAAATACGTTAAACCGGAGTAGGTAAATCAGCCAGACCACCAATGATATTATTGTGGCAATAATTACAAAGCCTATCCAGTAAACTACACCCGAGTTTTCCCGCAGATCGGCAGGAGCGAGAAAGCAGATTGAGGCCAGCGCAGCAATAAACAGGAAACCGTACCAAAGCACCAGATGTACGCGGGTGCTCCAGATTTCCGGCTGGTTTAATAACAGGCGTTCATCAAATTTTTTCAGAAATCCTGGTACTAGTGGTCGTTTCGTATCCATTTGATAATTTTTGAGGGTTGTGCTGGTTATTTAAGAATGTAGTTTCTTTTCAAGAGCCGGCATTCTTGCCGCAGGTTTGTCGACAGTTTTTTATTGTAGTATGTTTAAAAAAAACGTTTAGTCGAATGAGTTATATCACGGAAATAAGTAACCGGAATTTGTTTGGAAGCCAGCCGGTTTATTATTTCCTGAGCCGAAACCGATGCAGATGTAAGTGTATAGAACCCGCCATTGTATTGAACCTGTATTTCTTCGTTGTCCAGTGCGGCAACCAGTTCATCTCTGTCTGCTATCGTTTCAACTTCGACCACAAAAACCTTTTCAGCAACCGGCGTTTCACCGGTTCGGAACAAACATTCACCATCTTTAATCATCAGCACAGTATCTGCAATCTTCTCTACCTCATGCAACTGTTGCGAACTCAGTACTATGCCCATCGGGTTATGGGCCGACTTAGCCATGTATCGGAGGTCAGTCAGGATAGTTTGCTGTGCATTGATATCGAGATTGGCTAATGGTTCATCAAGAATCAGCAATTTTGGCTTTTGCAGTAGTACGCGCGCGATTTCAAAACGGGTACGGTAACCGCTGCTGATCTGGTCCCAGGTGAGATGGGCGAAGGCTGAGAGGTTAAGACGTTCCAGCATAAAATCCACCATCAGGCGATTTGTTTCACCTTTTACACCGGCAATTGAAGTTGCAAAATGAAGATTATCTTTCAGATGTCCGTACCATCTGGGTATACGTTGAGGTATAAACGAAACGTGCTGTTTAATACTATAATAGTCGGGATGGTTCAGACCGTCATATTTCAATTCACCGTTGTCGAGCGCCAACTGACCGGCCAGACATCTCAACAGCGTCGTTTTCCCATGGCCGTTTTGTCCGACTACCCCCAGCACATCACCCGAATGAATTTTCAGACTGATGGGTTTCAGACTGAAATTCCCGGTAGAATAGGTCTTCGAAATATGTTCTGCGTTTAACAATAACCGTTGGTTATGCGTATTATTTTCGTTCTTTTTTGAACTTTCGAGGAGATCCTTTGCTTCCTGAAGAAACCCTGCAGCGGGTTCGCTACCTTTTTCTATTCCGGATCGGTATTTCTGACTCCAGGAAATAGCATTTCTCAGTAAGTCAGGACTGCCCGAATCCAGCGACAGGTCAAGCATCCGCCGAGTTGCGAGAGAGTAGTCTTTATGCGAAAGAAAATTTTGAATTTCTGAAATACGGGTGTCCATTAAAGTATTTATATAAAAGTTATATGTATAAAGATGGAAAATAATTTGTTCATATGCAATACCGTGTAGCCACATTAATCCTTATTTTTACCGGTAAAGCTGCGCTGTGTGAATCACGTTGATACACATAATGAGAAAATACTACTCCAAAGAGTTGCCGAGGGAGATCAGGAATCCTATAGACTGCTATATAAAAAGTATTGGGATCAGATGTTCGCAAATGCCCTTCATTTCACCAAATCACCCGAACTGGCGAAAGATCTGACTCAGGAGATATTTCTGAAGATCTGGATGCTGAGAGCCCGACTGAAAGAAGTAGAAAATTTTGAATCCTTTCTCTACCGGACGGCGAAAAATATGATAGTTGATGAGTTGCGGAGACTACTGCGGATAAAGTCGCATCAGGAATTCCTTTATGCCTATTTTCAGGAGAATAGTCAAACCTCCCTCAACAATACGGAATTGAAAGAACTGGCAGAAAAGGTGGAGCAGGCAATCAGCCAGCTACCCGGACAAATGCAGAAGGCTTTCCGGTTAAGCCGGTTTGAGGGGCTTACCCACGAACAGATTGCCAGCCAGATGGGAATTTCAAAAGTTACCTCACAGAATTATATTGCCCGTTCGCTTATCGTTATCCGTAAGTTTTTGTCTGCCAATCAGATTGAAACGCTGCCGATTCTCCTCGCTGCGCTGATTTTTTAATTTTTTTTCTGCCTCACGGATTAGGTGAAGCAAATATTTCGTCTTTAAGAGTATGCCATCTAATACAGAAATTCAACAACTGGTTGAAAAATACCTTAATGATGAAATGACTACAGCAGAAATTTCAACGTTCAGGGATTATATCAACGATGATAATTATAGAGATATTATAGCCCGAATATTTGAATCGGCGATGCTCCAAAAACGTTATTCCGGAAGGTCCGGATATGATCACGACCTGCTTTTTCAGGAACTTATGGGGAAAGCCGGGACTTCCGGTGATATTCAGGAGCGTTCAAAAGCCACTTCTGTCAGAAAACTGCACTGGTGGCAGGCTGCTGCGGCTGTTTTAGTGTTAGCTGCTGGCATTGGGTTTTGGAAATACCAGAGTAATTTAACTGCCTCGGGGTCTGACATTCACTACACCGAAAGTACCGTAAACGATCTGCTTCCGGGAAAAGAAGGAGCCATTCTTAAACTGGCCGATGGGTCGGAAATGGTGCTTGACGATCTGGGAGAAGGCGTGATCATACATAAAGGCGGCGCACAGGTCGTGCTGAAAAACGGTAAACTGGTTTATGAAGAACTTTCCGGAGAAGCTACAGAGAATGCCGCTGCCTATCACACAATGTATGTACCCCGGGGAAGGCAGTTTCACCTTGTACTTCCCGATGGTTCTGAAGTCTGGTTGAATGCCGCTTCATCCATCACTTATCCTATTGTTTTTAAAGGAGATGAAAGAAGAATTTCGCTTACCGGAGAAGCTTATTTTGAGGTGAAACATGATCCCGCAAAGCCATTCATAGTCAGTAAAGGAAATATGCATGTGAATGTTCTTGGGACTCATTTTAACGTAAACGCATACGACGAAGAAAAAGATATTAAAGTTACATTGCTCGAGGGTAGTGTCAAAGTGGTTCTGGTAGATGTAAGCACTGAAATGAATAATCGAGCGGACGCCGAAGCCGGAAATCCAGTCAAAACCAAGTCCGCTAGCGCAGAGAATTTTTACACTCTTTCACCCGGACATCAACTAATTGTTCGGGGCAATTCGCTTATTCCTAATCGTAATGCCAATATTGATCAGGTCATGGCATGGAAAAACGGCATTTTCGATTTTGAAGAAATGGCATTTGATGAAGTAATGAGACAACTCTCCCGCTGGTATAACCTGGAGGTTGATTATGAAAATAAAATTCCGGATATAACTTTTGGAGGAAGAATGGGGCGCGACGTAAATCTGTCGAAAGTGCTTGAGTTCCTGCAAAAAGCAGGAGTGCATTTTAAGCTGGATGAAAAGAACAGAAGATTAACCGTAACCAACTAAGTGGTTGAAGTATCTGGTATAAACCAGGGTAAAAACTGCCGTCGTGAAATCAGATTTTTAACGTAAGGAACTAAAAAATATTTACATGAAAAACCGGTCAACTTAAAAAAATTAATGTCGCCAAAAAGAATCGGAAGTGCTGCGAACACTTCCGATGAAAAGGCTGATAACTAACAATTAATTCTTGAGGTCAATTGCATTTTATTATCAACCAAATACTATAACAAAGCTATGCAAAAAAATGCTCTTTGTGTCCAGAGGTTCATTGCCTGGATGAATCCAATCCTTAAGATTAGCCTGGCTAATACGGGATTTCCGATCAAAAAACAATTGATTATGCAGCTGAAACTGACTGCTTTGCTTTTATTTACTGTGAGTTTGCATATCAGTGCGCGGACTGTTTCTCAGACCGTTACACTGGTTGCGAAAGAGGTGCAGCTAAAGAAGGTCTTTAATACCATAGAAAAACAAACCGGTTATATGGTATTGTACACCAAGGAGTTGCTTCAGCAAAGTAAACCGGTGACCCTTAGTGTTACGAAAATGCCTCTGGGTGAATTTTTGCCCCTTTTGCTGCACGATCAGCAACTGGAATATACGATCGATCAGAAAACCATTCTGATTTCACCGGCGTTCGAAGAAGAGAAAATACCTGAAATTCTTCCTCCTCCTCCTTTTGAGTTTGCGGGTCGTATTTTAGACGAAACAGGCGCACCCATTCCCGGTGCAACTGTTTCAGTAAAAGGAACCCAGAAAGGTACCTCTGCAGCAGGGGATGGACGTTTTGTACTACGCGATATTCCCGAAGGTAGCAGCATCGTCATATCAGCTATAGGATTTAATTCCATAGAAATAGGATTTCGGTCGGGCAACCCATTTCTTAGAATGGGTTCAGCCGAACTAATCGGCTCAGGTGGTGACCTAACCATCAGGCTCAAGCGAACTGAAGTTAAACTCGAAGATGTGGTGGTAACGGGGTATTTTAACCGTAAAAAGGAAAGCTTTACCGGTGCCTCTGTTTCATATACAGGTGCAGAAATTGTGCGTGCCAACCCTGTAAATATACTGGCAGGTCTGGCAGCTCTGGAGCCCTCATTCAGAATGGTGGAGAACTCGCTGATGGGTTCCAACCCAAACGTGATTCCCGATTTCGTGGTGAGGGGAGAAGCCAGTCTGCCTGATCTCGAAGGTGAATACAAAGGCAATCCGAATAACCCTATTTTCATTCTGGATGGTTTTGAGGTCACAGCAGAAAGGATTTTTGATATGGACCCTGCCCTGCTGGGATCTGTTACCATTCTGAAAGATGCTGCTTCTACAGCCATCTATGGTTCACGTGCATCCAACGGTGTGGTTATCATTGAAACTAAAAAGCCGGAATCCGGACAAATCAATCTTACTTATAATCTGGATATGTCGTACACCACGCCTGATCTCAGAGACTATCAGCTGCTTAACGCCGAGCAGAAACTGGAGCTCGAAAAAGCTGCAGGATTTTACGACCTCACTGGCAATGTGGCTAACGATGAAAAGAGAATTGATGAATACAACGAAAAACTCCGGCTGATCAGAAGCGGTAATAATACGTACTGGTTAAATAAACCACTTCAGGTTGCTATCGGACAGAAACATTCACTGGTAATTGACGGAGGAGAATCATCTCTTCGTTACTCCATCAACGTGCAGTATGAAAAAGCTCCGGGTGTAATGATCGGATCAACGAGAGACAGAACCGGTATAGCCACCATGCTTCAGTACCGCTTCAAGAATGTGACTTTTCAGAATCGCCTCAGTTATAACAACGTGGTAGGAAAGAATTCTATTTATGGAACCTTCTCACAATATGCCAGAATAAATCCCTATTTCAGATATGATAATGATCAGGGTGAATACGTACAGAAATTTGAAACAGGTTCATGGTTTACCAATGTAGCCAACCCGTTGTATAACACAAAACTGAATGTTATTGATGAAACTTCTTACAATGAATTTCTGAATAATTTCAGCTTCGACTGGATGATTTCACCCAAACTAAGACTTCAAAGTAATTTGTCGTTCAACCAGAAGAAGTCGGAAGGCGTAGTGTTTAAACCTGCTGAACATACCGATTTTCTCAATTACAATATTCCAAGCGCACATCGCCGTGGGCAATATCGCTCATCTGAGGGTAAGAACTTTAGTTATGATGGGAAGATTCAGCTTAGTTATCTGAATACCTGGAACAAACATGTTCTCAACACCGGTATTGCTGCTAATATTCAGGAAGTTCAGGGTATGGATTATTCCTTCCTCATCGAAGGCTTCCCCGCTGATAAACTGGATAACCTCATCTTTGGTTTGCAATATCCTGAAGGAAGCAGACCAAGCGGTACAGACAATATTTCAAGATTGATAGGAATTGTAAGCAGTACCAACTATGCCTACGATAACCGTTTCCTGGTTGATTTCTCTTTCCGTACAGATGCATCTTCAAAATTTGGTGCCGACGACAGATGGGCTCCCTTCTGGTCAGTTGGTGCAGGTTGGAATATGCACAATGAAAAAATGTTTGCAGATAATGGATTTGTTGATAAACTAAGGCTCCGCGCATCATACGGTATCACCGGTTCCCAGTCGTTTAATCCATATCAGTCGATGACCCGATATGAGTTCTACATGACTGACATTTATAACTATCTGATGGGTGCAACCATGAAAGCGCTCGGAAACAGGGAACTGCAGTGGCAGAAAACTCACCAGCTCAATCTTGGGATAGATTTCACTTTCCTGAGAAACTTTGATATCACTGCCAACTACTACAGGAAGAATTCGAAAAATCTGTTGGCTGATATTACACTTCCACCATCCCTGGGCTTCAGCTCGTACAAGGAAAATATCGGTGAAATGCTGAACCGTGGTATTGAGCTGAACGCAAAAGCCATGTTGTACAAACGTGGTAAGTCATATGTTAACCTGATAGTCGGAATAGTGCGTAATGTTAATACCATCGAAAAAATATCGAACAGTTTACAAGCCTGGAACGAAGCTCAGGATAAGCTGACCACCAACAAACCCCGTGTAAGATATATAGAGGGACAATCAATCAATACTATTTGGGGTGTTCCTTCAGTAGGTATCAACCCCGCAAGCGGACGCGAGATTTTCATCACACCGGATGGAAAAAGAACCGATATATGGAGCCCGCTTTATCAGCAACCGATTGGGGTAACCGATCCCGACTTTGAAGGAAACGTTGGCCTGAATGCTGCTTATGAAGGACTGCAGCTAAGTCTCTATTTCCGTTACAGAAGCGGCGGACAGATGTATAATTCTACACTGGTTGAAAGAGTAGAGAACGCGAATAAACAATATAATACCGATATAAGAGTGCTGGAAGAAAGATGGCAGAACCCCGGAGATATCACTTTATTTAAAGATGTTCGGGATAACGCCATTACACAGGCTACTTCCAGATTTGTTGAAGACTATTCCTTCATGCAACTCACCACCATGAACGTATCGTATGATTTCCCCAAATCCTTCACCGATCGCTTGAAAATGAAAACTCTTCGGTTATCATTTACGATGAACGATGTGTTCAGAGTAAGTACGGTAAAAATCGAACGTGGTATCGAGTATCCATTTGCTGCAAGCTTCAGAACTTCTTTGCGCGTAATGTTCTGATAAGCGGATAAATCTACTGATCAACCCAATACTTAAAAACATTATTATAAATGAGACAAATAATTATTCCTCTGTTAGCTGTTATTATGACGCATTCGAGCTCATGTAAGAAATGGCTTGATGTGGATCCGAGTACAGTGATCAAAGAAGAAGAAATGTTTGAAGATGTGCAGGGCTTCCGGTCGGCTCTATTCGGGATCTACACTAAAATGTCTACCCGCGACCTGTACGGTGCTAACCTTACATTTGGTTTTGTTGATGTGCTGGCGCAGTACTACGACATTGGTTCGAGTCAGCATAGTTTTTACTATCCCAGTATCTATGAATACACTGTGAATCGGGCTATTCCGGATGCTATCTGGAGAACAGCTTTTAATACGATTGCAAACTGTAACAACTTGCTGGATTATCTTGAGAAAAGAAAAAGCCTGTTTACTACAGATGAGTATGATCTCATAAAGGCGGAAGCGCAGGCTATAAGAGCATTTCTCCATTTTGATATACTCAGATTGTTTGCACCTTCTGCTACTTACAACAAAAATGCACCGGCTATACCTTACGTGAATAAAGTTTCGCATGTGCCCTTTCCGCAACTTACCGTTCAGGAAGTGCTCACTGCAATTACTCAGGATCTGACGGAAGCTGCTGCTATACTGAAGGAAATAGATCCATCTTCACTTTCGTATAACGGCGCCTTCGGTCCGACTGCTGAGGTTCCGCAGTTCTTTACGCTACGCCAGGAAAGAATGAATTATTATGCTGTACTGGGAACTCTGGCCAGAGTTAACCTTTATGCAGGGAATAACAATGCTGCATATGAAAATGCTGTAGAAGTTTTAACAGCAAGAGCAAGCGGACTAATCTTTACACTGTTCTGCAGCAAGTCATGGGATTACAGTGATCTATATTTCAACAGTGCGGTTTCTGCAAATTCAAAACTCATTGTTCAGGCTGGCAGAAAGAATGATTTCTATGAAACAGCCACCTTTGGTTCACTGGATACGCGATATAAAGACTGGTTCAAATACTATCCCGGAAGTGCGGAAGAGTTTATGAATAAATACATGAGGTCGATTCCTCAGAATGGTAACCCGCCGAATATTACCATGATGAGAAGTGAAGAAATGACCTATATCCGCGCCGAAACTGCACCTTCCGAAACTGAAGCTATCACTGAGATCAATAAAGTGCGTTCAAGATATGGCATCGGTGGTGCAAATGCATTGCAGGTAGGCGTAGCAGATGTAGAACTGGAATTGATGAAAGAATACAGAAAAACCTTTATTGGTGAGGGGCAGTTCTTTTTCTATCTGAAAAGGAAGAATATGGATCCTATACCGTATTCGTTGATCGACGATGTACAGAAAGCATATGTTCTTCCGGTTCCGGATATGGAAAAAGAATTCGGTAATATCAAACCATAACACTAAGAACTAAAAAATATTACTGATGAGAAAGATTATATTTTTTGCTTTAACTCTTCTGGTTCTGCAGTCCTGCAGAAAGAATAGTCCATTTTTATATAACGATAAACCCAGCATATACTTCGCGGGAGATGTTGATATGGACGTTACATTTTCGAAATACAAGACCAATGAACTGGTACTGTATATCCCAATAGAAATCGGAGGCTACAGTAGCTCCTCCGACAGAGAAGTGGCATTTGAGGTGGTAGCAGACAGTACTACAGCTGTTGAAGGGTTACATTATGCTAAACTTCCGGCGAAGTTTATTATGACCGCAGATTCGTTTCGCGTACATGTGCCTGTTACTATATATAATAATGACGTTCGTCTGAAATCGGAGAAGTTCAGGTTGTATCTGCGACTGGTTCCTAATAATAATTTCATTTCCGGAATCTATTATAAACAGGAACTCTCGATTTACATTTCAGACATTCTGCTGAAGCCAAAAATCTGGGATTCAAAATACAGTACATTCTTCGGTGTATATAGCGAAGCCAAGCACAGAAAAATTCTGGAGATATGCGACATACCTGAAATTCCTGATGTATATGACGGCGGACCGTATAACTACAAATGGGACGCCTTCGGAAGAGCAGTGAACAACTATTACAGAGATAACTATCCGCAATACGATGAGAATGGTCAGGTCATCAACCCCTGGATGTAATGCATTTAATCAGTCAAATAACTTACAGAAATGAAAAATCCATTATTATATATACTGGTGATCCTCGCGATAACCCTTGTCGCATGTATGAAAGAGCGGGGAACCTATAATCATATAAAGATCAATGAAATCTATATTGATACCATTCGTCCGGTTACTGTGCAGCTGGGAGGTAAGCTCGAAATTACTCCTGAAATTTCACAGTCGATCGAGGAAGGAGAAGATAATCTCGAATACGTTTGGTACTGGTATAAATTCG
The DNA here is from genome assembly GCA_036562505.1 of Parasegetibacter sp. Taxonomy (GTDB): domain Bacteria; phylum Bacteroidota; class Bacteroidia; order Chitinophagales; family Chitinophagaceae; genus Parasegetibacter. Next base: position 16,358 of record DATCKB010000166.1, read on the forward strand.
GATTTACTCAATCAGATACTTTATCAAGAGAAAGGAATCTCGACATTACCGTGCCCATGCGTACGGATCTGGGATCTTACACTACTGTGTTTAAAGTGTATGATAAGAATACAGGTGTGTCGTCAAAATGGACTTTCAACGTAACCGTCACAGCTGCCGCTGCTGAGGGTGTGTTGGTACTAAGTAATCTGGATGGAAATGCAGAACTTGGTATTCTCAATACTGCAAAAAATTACGTCGGAAGTTTGTACTATGATGCAAATGGAGAACATCCCGGGAAAAATCCGGTATATGTTGGATTTACCAAGGTAAATGCCGTTCCTTATCTCAATGCAATTCTGATTATGTGTGACGATGGAAATGGGGGAGTTGTGGCCCACCATATGGATTTTGTGAAGAAATACGATTATAAGAAATATTTCTTTGTTCCGCCATCCAACATCAAACCACAGCGTTATTATAATG
>DATCKB010000193.1:0-2914 GCA_036562505.1 Parasegetibacter sp.
GCTCCATGATCAGTTCAGCCTTATGTATTATGCGGTTGCTCATGTTTTCCAGTCCGGGAATTTCAAGCTTAGCATAAGAACCTCCGGGGTGTGTTTGGAGCAGTATTTTGTCATCGAAACCCGGACCGTTATTCAGATAGCTGGCAAGCAAGGTTCCGGAGTTATTTCGTTTAATTATGTTCGTTACCGCAGAAATCTGATTGAACTGGAATACTGTATAGGCTGTATCAACCTCTCCGTTTACAATAACCCGGTAGTGAATAAACAAGCCGGTATTCTCGTTTGCAAGATTAAAATACATTAAGCCGTTCGGATTTCCTGCTGTAGAATCAGTCACTATTGCCAACCCTTTGAACACCGTATTATATGCAGAATCGGTTTTATAGGAATCAGCAGTATCCAGATTTACCAGTTTTCTACCTATTAAAACAGTATCCAGATGAAGCCTGAGCTGATTAGAAACTTTAACGGTATCCTGACCATAAACAATCTCTTTCTCCAGCCTGAACTGGCGCATATCAATAAATCCGTTAGCCGGAGTAGTTACTTCGCCGGTAAATGCCGGATAATCACGGTTTGTAGGTTCAAGGAACCCAAATTCCACGTTAGGATCTATTTCATAAACCCTTACTTTCTGTAACTGATTGGTATCACCGAAACTACCTCTGTAAGCCAGACAAAGTACAACTGAATCTATCGCAATTATACTGTCGGCACTGTTCACAAAAGGATATGCTCCGAAATAAGGTGGTTTGAACTGGGCAAGTATCGAGGCAGTAGTTGTTCCGAAAAGCGGGTCTGATGTAATTGTTCCCAGAGCGTAATCACCGTTGGAGCTTAACCGGGTGGTATCAGTAAAGGCCTCATTCTGCACGTTGACATAAATGATGGTATCAAATGTGGAAACATTATCAACAACCGGAATGAGTTCACTTCCGATAGTGGTTGTGTCCAGCTTATTACATGCATGAAAAACGACAAAAAGAGTCAGTAGTGATAAACCTGCAACTAACCTGCTGAGATATTTGTTCACGTAATTTAGTTTGTGTGTTGTTCTGGTACTTTGATTACTATTTTGCAAGGTCGTTATACAATTGCAAATAGTCTGTTAAATCAGAATCAGGATTAAATGGAAGGACTTTTTTGCCTTTCACCTTGGAAAACTCTGCGACCAGTTTTTTGTCCACATTATCGGCGGCAAAAGTTATTGCATCGGCATAAGTTGCTCCGCCTCTCAACATAGCAGTATTGTTCGCTTCTTTGAAAACGTCCAGATCCTTATCTTTCAAAGCTCCGTTAAGGTTGGCTTTCCGGATGAAATCCTTGCCCAACGACTCTTTAAAGGAATTCGGACCAATGGTATAGATTACTTTGCAATGACTGAAAACAGGTTCTTTTTTATAAATGGTTTTCAGGTAGAAAGGAACCAGACCGGTCATCCATCCGCTGCAGTGAATGATATCAGGAGGCCAGCCGAATTTTTTTACTGTTTCCAGTGCACCCTTACAGTAGAAAACAGTGCGGAGTCCGTTATCTTCAAACCATTTCTCGTTCTCGTCGTGGAATATGAATTTTCTCTTAAAGAGGTCCTCATTATCCAGAAAATACACCTGAAGACGGGCATTTGGTAATGAAGCAACTTTTATCTGTAGAGGAAAATCATCACTGTCAACCGTTACGTTAATTCCGGATAACCGTACAACTTCGTGAAGTCTGTGCCTTCTCTCATTCACTATTCCGAACCGCGGCATAATACATCTCACTTCCAGGTTATTGTCGTTCGATTTTATAGCCAGTTTATTGACTATCTCTGCGAACTCCGTCAGTTCCAGGTAGGGAGATATTTCATTAGCAATGAATAAAATTCTTTTCTTTGCGGACATTATCAGAAAAATTTCGTTCGAAACCTTCAAAAATTAGTTGGCAAAGGTACGTTATTTTATTAAAGTTTAGTACCATAGCCGCTTATAAACCACTTCAAATCCATACAGATGCTTGTTTTTAAACGTGTTAATGACCTTCGTGAGTGGCTGAAACTCCAACGTAAGGCTAATATGACAATCGGGTATGTACCCACCATGGGAGCGTTGCACGACGGGCATTTGCAACTGATTAACGCATCTGTGAAACAGTGTCAGATTACCATTTGCACCATATTCGTCAACCCGACTCAGTTTAACGATAAAAAAGATTTTCAGAAATATCCGGTTACTATTGAAAGAGACATCGAAAAATTAGTTGCTTCCGGCACCGACGCCCTCTTTTTACCACCTGTGGAAGAAGTTTATCCGGACGGCTTAAATTCTTCAGAATTTTTTGAACTTGGGACTCTGGAAAACAAACTTGAAGGCGCTTTCCGGCCAGGGCATTTCCAGGGAGTTTGTCAGGTAGTCAGCCGTTTTCTGTCAATTATTGAACCTGATATCATTTTTATGGGCCAGAAAGACTACCAGCAGTGTCTGGTGATAAAAAAGCTGGTCCGGTTGAAAAACTATCCGGTAAAGGTGGAAATTTGTCCGACTCTCCGGGAATCAGACGGGCTTGCCATGAGTAGCCGTAATGTTCGGTTAAATGAGGTAGAACGTCTCGATTCGGTTTATATGTCGCGCATGCTCAACATGCTGAAAAGCGAAATTACCCCCGGAAATTTATCTGCATTGGAGGAGAAAGGTAAAAACTATCTTCTTTCACATGGTTTCATGAGTGTTGACTATGTAAGCTTCTGCAATGCTGAAGACCTGGAGCCTGTTACCATCTGGGATGGTCATCAACCACTGGTGATTCTTACTGCCGCAACTATCGGAAATGTTAGGCTGATCGATAATATGCCTTTGAGTTAATGCCCGTTTTTTCCCTCTTATTTTACTAATTTTGCGAAATTATGCAAGTCACTATTCTTAAGTCTAAGATACAC
>DATCKB010000230.1:0-2884 GCA_036562505.1 Parasegetibacter sp.
TAGGATTTCTTTCCTTCCGGAATTAACTTTTTTACTGAAGCCCAGGTAAACCGTTTATTATCATTCATCCAGTCTATAAGATTGGACATCGCGTAATACACCAGCATGTTTTTAAAAATCCTGTATGCTTCCGGAACTTTAATCAACTCTACATTTCTGTGACTGTTTTCCCAGCCGTCTGCAATTATTATCAAATCTTTTGGAACACCATTCTCACAGTTGAGCAGCTCTCTTCCCTTGTTTATACATTTTTTATCGCTGACTTCTGATTCGGATTTATATTGACGATACCAGGCTTTACCTGTATATAGTTCCATCAGCTCAATGGAGTCTGCCATCTCCGATGCGCTGTCGGGTGCAAGAAATTCGTATTCAATATGCTGGGTTTTATCAATTCGTTTATCCCGGTCCTTGTACTTCCACGTATTTCTCGAAAGTGCATACATATTATACATGAACCAGTAAGCAGGCATAACCGTCAGCCTGTCTCGGCTTATATCATTATTTACCAGGGAAAAGGGGATGGGAATATTCAACTCCGCCGGATAATCCCCTTTAGCAATTATGGTAAATGAGGCAAATTTTGAATTATGCTTAAGACTTACACAGAGTCCGGGCCAGAAACCTCTGCCGGCAATAATTTCACCGTCAGCTGCCCGGGAATTATGATTTGATCCGATAGTAGCCCCTGCCGCAATATTGCTCTGCCCCATAATCATAGAAGCACAGAGAAATGAATTGTTATGGTGTTGTTCATGGCCGGGGAAGATCAGCGAGTTCAATACTTCGCAGCAGGAAATTGTTGCGTTATTACCCAGATATGAGTTCAGCAATCGTGCTCCGTACTTGAGTTGAGAGTGGGAGGCCATTACAAAACGAACGGCTTTTACACCATAGAAAATGCGACACCCTACTCCGATAATTCCATTAACCAGTTCACACCCTTCTCCGATTTGTGTATTAGCGTCGGGAGTAGAGTTGATGGTGAGATTTTTCAGCTTGTTTGCACCTTTTATATAGGTAGCAGGACCAATCCATACGTCTTTGATAATGCGACTGTTTTTAATAATCGAACGATCTCCGATCTTTCCATAATATCCATGACGCCTGTCGAATTTTTTTTCCGTAAATTCTACCAGTTTCTGCAGGAGAATTTTATCGGCGCGGAATCTTGACCATAACCAGGCGTCTCCTGCAAGCATTCCATTAAAGGGTAATACGCTGCGATTTCCATTTTCGTTGCATATTTCCATCCAGATGCGAATGGATTCATCTTCGCCTTCTTTCAGAATACCGTTACCGAATTTGGCATAACTGGTGGTGGCCAGTTCATTTACATTTACAATAATTACTTCATTGCCGATTACATAGTGACTGAGATAATTGACATTATCTATAACCACATTGTCTCCAATGTCTGAGCTGATGATAGTACTGTTGTAAAGTCCGACTGTCATCCGCAGATTGTGGTATTCCAGAAAAAGCGGTTCCAGTTTCCCTATTCTGACCAGTCCGTAAAACTTGCAGTTTTTTACCAGTTCGGGATTGAATGCATCTGAAACGAGGATATTGTTCCAGTTGTCAGACTGGTTCATATTTCTTACCAGAATTTCTATTTCCTGCGCATTCAGTTTCCGGTAAACCGTACCACTTCTGTTTTGAATCTGCCTGAGATAATATTCATTCTTGCCTTTAGGTAAATATTCTTCAGGAATAAAATTGTATCCTAACGTGTGTAATGGACTTTTCTTCAGTTGATTCATCAAAATGAGTTTATGAACGAATAGAAGTTCTATTCAACGGTTACTGATTTGGCAAGGTTTCTGGGTTTGTCAACATCCAGTCCTTTTGCCACACCAATATAATAAGCCAGTAACTGCATCGGGATCACCGTCAGAATCGGTGCAATCAGTTCATCAGCGGGAGGTACGGTCATCACATCATCTGCCATGGCAGAGATGGTATCGTCGCCTTCAGTAATTACAGCAAGCACTTTACCCTTGCGGGCTTTGATTTCTTGAATATTGCTGACAATCTTTTCGTGATAGGAATCTTTACTCGCAACAAAAACAACAGGCAATTGGTCATCAACCAATGCTATAGGGCCGTGCTTCATTTCTGCAGCAGGGTATCCTTCTGCGTGGATGTAAGAGATCTCTTTCAGTTTTAATGCGCCTTCCAGGGCTACGGGGAAATTATAACCGCGTCCTAAATAGAGGAAGTCTCTAGCATCTTTATATTTCTCCGCAATCTCACGTACATGCTCATGTGATTTCAGGCAGGCATCAATTTTTTCGGGGATATCCTGCAATTCATTCAGGAGATGACGATATCGTTGTTCGTCGATCGTGCCTCTTGCATGTGCAATTTTCAATGCCATCATGGTCAGAACTGCCAGCTGTGCGGTAAATGCTTTGGTTGATGCTACACCAATTTCGGGTCCAGCGTGCGTATATGCTCCGGCGTGAGCTATCCGCGCGATGGAGGAGCCCACAGCATTCACAACGCCGAAAATAATTGCACCCTGCTCTTTCGCTTTTTCAATCGCAACCAGGGTATCAGCTGTTTCGCCGCTTTGGGAGATGGCGATTATCACGTCGCCTTGTTTTACAATCGGATTCCGGTAACGGAATTCAGAAGCATACTCTACTTCAACCGGAATTCTGCAGAGTTCTTCGATAATATATTCTGCAACCAAACCGGCATGCCAGGAGGTTCCGCAGGCAATGATCAGAATCCGGTTAGCGCTTTTCAGTTCTTCAATATACTTTTCAACCCCGCTCATGGTGATGGTGCCCTTTGATGCATCAAGCCGGCCTCTCAGGCAATCGTAAACCGTTGACGGTTGTTCAAAAATCTCCTTCAGCATGAAATGCTCGTAGCC
>DATCKB010000281.1:0-2027 GCA_036562505.1 Parasegetibacter sp.
TGCACTACAATGCGGGAGAGTAGGTAGCTGCCATATTTATTGAAGCCTCATCGAAAGATGAGGCTTTTTTTTGCCCTGTCGCGAGAGAATGCTATAGCCCCGACACCCTATTACCCCCGACATAAGTAATTTTATCTCCGGCTATTAGTAAGTTTTATCTCCCCGCTGTCAGTAAATTTTATCTCCCGGCTATCAGTAAGTTTTATCTCCCCGCTGTCAGTAAATGAATGTTGAATGACCAAAACCAAATGTGTTTTGCCCTTTAGTTCCGGCTTCTCAATCCCTAAAGAAATATATCCTGCATCAACTCTTCATCCGGATTAACAGCATAGCGTCCAAAGTCTGCAACACCTTCCTGTAACAGTACTTCCTCATCAATGAAAAAATTTCCTGTACATTCTGATGAATTCCGTTTCAGAATATAGTATGCCGCGTCAGCAACAATTTCAGGCATACGACTTCTCTGAATCATACCATCACCTCCAAGCAAATTCTGTACGGCGGCAGTAGCAATGGTTGTCTTCGGCCACAAGGCATTCGCAGCTATCCTATCTCCTTTAAGTTCACTGGCCAATCCTTTTACAATCAGACTCATATTATATTTACTCATCGTATAGGCTAAGTGACGACCAAACCATTTATCATCCATATTTACAGGCGGAGAAAGATTGAGGATATGTGGATTTTCTGATAGTTTTAAATATGGAATACAGGCTTTACTCATGAAAAACGTTCCTCTGACATTTATATCAAACATCAAATCGAAACGTTTGGGCTCCGTTTCCTGAACCTTACTCAGCTGTATAGCACTTGCATTGTTGACTAGTATGTCTATACCCCCGAATTCTGATACGGCTTTGTTTACTGCTCGTTGAATACTCTCTTCACTTCTGATATCTAATTGAACAGGTAATGCCTTTCCTCCAGCAGCAATTATTTCTTCCGCAGCTGAATATATAGTTCCTTCTAATTTTGGATGCGGCTCAACAGTCTTGGCAGCAACAACAATATGCGCGCCTTCCCTCGCTAAACGTAAGGCAATGGATTTCCCGATACCACGGCTTGCACCGGTAATAAACACAACTTTATTTTCAAAACCCATAAAATGCAGTTTAAGTAAGTAATTTACAGCTTAAATAAATTATGCCGCTTAATTAACAAGGAAATCTTATTTTCCGTTTTCAGATGATAAAACAAACACTAAATCAAAAAAACTGGTACATGTCTGATTTGTTCGCTGCTCCCCTAACTAAAAGAAGGAGTCAAAGATGGCTTGCCATATTTCTAGTACTTGCAATCGTAGGACTACCCACACAGGCGCAAAAAAAGGAGTTTACAAAACAACAGTTATTAAGAACAGGTTTTCCGGATGGAGTAATTGAAAAGCTGCCCGTCATCTCCGGATGGCAGGACGATTTAAATTATATCATCAGTAAACCGGAAAGTGGTGGTACGTTCGTAGTAAATGTAAAAACCGGAAAAGAAACTCCATATACGCCGCCGGCTCCGAAAAGGCCTGCGTCGGTGTATGTTCAGAGAAATGATCTTTATCTGAAGACTGCTGATGGCACAGAGAAAAGGTTGACTCAAACCCCTGATGATCGCGAAGTGAATCCTCAGCTTTCTCCTGATGAAAATTATGTGGCATACACCCGTAATAATGATCTATATGTATTTGATATAATCAATAATAAGGAAAACAGAATTACTCACGACGGCAGCGATGTAATACTGAACGGCTATTCAAGTTGGGTTTATATGGAAGAAATACTTGGCAGATTTACCCGTCATAAAGCATTCTGGTGGAGCCCGGATAGTAAGTCACTGGTATTCTTCAGATCGGATGACTCCAACGTTCCTTTGTTTACAATCACAGATGCAGATGGCCAAAACGGATATGTTGAAAAAATGCATTATCCAAAAGCAGGCGATCCCAATCCCGAAGTTAAAATCGGAATCGTTTCACCTGACGGAGGAGCAATAACCTGGGCAGATTTTAATGCAAAAGACGATCAGTATTTCGGAAC
>DATCKB010000321.1:0-2711 GCA_036562505.1 Parasegetibacter sp.
ACTATGTGCTGATTAAGTATTTTTACTTATAATTCATTGATACTCTGAGGCGATTATTCAAAATATTATTCCGTTCTCTTCTGGCTTTACTCCTTCTGCTCCTGCTGGTCTGGGGGCTGGTTCAAACCACGCCCGTGCAAAACTGGCTGGTATCACAGGTAACAAAAAGACTGTCGAAAGACCTGAACACGGAAGTTGACGTAAATTCAGTAAGTTTTGCGCTGTTTAACAGAATGCGGTTAAACGGAACATTAGTCAAAGATCGTAATCAGGACACCCTCCTCTATGCAGGCTCTCTGAATGTAAATATCACAGACTGGTTCTTTTTCAAAGACTATATCGAGCTGAAGTATCTGGGCTTAACCGATGCAAAGATTCATCTGCACAGAACTGATTCGGTTTGGAACTATCAGTTTCTCATCGACTTCTTCTCTGTTCCGGGATCGGATAAAAAGAAAGATGACAGACCCATTCAACTGAATATTAAAAATATCCAGCTGGAAAATATCGCCATTTTTCAACAGGATGAGTGGATCGGAGAAGATCGGAAGATATCATTGGCATCTATGGATATGGATGCCCGGCAAATCGACTTCCCGAACAAAAAGGTTGAAATAAATTCAATTACTATTAACCAACCTGTTTTTTCAATATTCCATTATCCCGGCCTCAGGGTCAGAAGAAACCGTGCCCCGCGACCACCATCTGCGCCGGTTGATGGACTTCAATGGAACCCGGATCTATGGCTGGTTCATGTATCAGAATTAAATATTACCAACGGAAATTTTACACACGATAAAAAAACCGAAAGAGCCCCTTTTCCTTATTTTGACGGAAACCATATCGACTTCAATAATATAAATGCCCGCTTGCGGGATCTTCGCTGGGAACTGGATACCATAAGAACAAACCTTCATCTTGCGACCAAAGAACGCAGCGGATTTGAGGTTAAATCGCTGAAGTCTGACTTTTCCTTTTTTCCGGGAGGCATGGCCTTTGAACAACTCGATATTACTACCAACCGAAGTCATCTTACCAACTATTTCTCGATGCAGTATGAAGACTTCAACCGCGATATGGGCGATTTCATTCACAGTGTAATACTAACCGGAAATTTTGAGGACGCAAAAATTGACAGTGATGATATCGCATACTTTGCACCGGAGCTTTCTAACTGGAAAAAACAAATCACTATAAACGGACAAGCGCGAGGCACTATCGATAATCTGAAAGCCAGGAACATGTTGATTGAAGCCGGCTCAAACACTGTTCTGAATGGAGATATCTCTTTAACCGGACTGCCGGATATCAGATCTACTTATATCGACTTTAAAGCGCGTGATTTCAGAACTACGTATAAAGATGCTGTCACCTTTGTACCCCAATTAAAAAATATCACACAACCCCGACTGGATGCTGTGAAGTATCTTCATTTCAGAGGAAGTTTTACCGGCTTCATCACCGATTTCGTTACCTATGGCACCATAACTACTAACCTGGGAACTATTGTATCTGACCTGAATATGAAACTTCCGGAAAACAAAGTCAGCACCTATTCAGGGGGACTATCCAGCCAGGGTTTTGACCTGGGAAGTTTTACAGGAAGTAGTGAAATAGGCAATATTACATTCTCAAGCAAACTGAAAGGTGCAGGATTTGATGCGAAAACCGTTAACGCCGACCTTGACGCTGTAATTGATAAAGTTGAGTTCAGAGGTTACGAATACAGTAATATCAGGGCAGTCGGGAAACTGAGCAAGAAATTATTCAACGGAACATTTGAAATCAACGATCCTAACGCTGAAGGACATCTGGAAGGAATTGTTGATTTGAACGGAGAAACATCCCGGTTTAACTTCGACGCAGAGGTTGCGGTTGCCCGTCTGAAAAACCTCAATATTACCCGGGATGAATTTGTATTCAGCGGCAAGTTTCAGCTTAATCTGGAAGGAAACGATATAGATAATTTTCTGGGTGAAGCCCGTGTTTACGATGCAAGTTTACTGAGGGATCAGAAACGCTTATCTTTTGATTCACTTTCCTTAAGTTCCCGGATTATTCAGGACCATAAAACCCTTATATTAAGCAGTAATGAATTTGATGTAGTGGTAGTTGGAAAATTTGCAGTCCGTGAAATGCCTACGGCCGTTCAGCTATTTTTAAGCAAATATTACCCAAGCTACATTAATAAACCGCTTCGTCAGGTTGAAAATGAAGATTTCAGTTTCGTTGTTAAAACCAAAAACGTTGACGAATATATCCAGCTCATTGATAAGAGCCTTTCAGGTTTTAACTCAAGTTCAGTAAGCGGCAGGGTTAATTCAAAAGAAAATATATTTTCCCTTGATGCAGATATACCTCATTTCACTTTAAACAATATCGCTTTCACCGGCCTGATTCTGAAAGCTAACGGAGATCTTAATAACCTTTCTGTTGAAACCAGCATCACCAACACATTTATTAACGACAGTCTGAGTTTTCCTGAAACAAATATCACCGTCAATTCCAGAAGTGACACATCTGATATTTCCGTAAATGCCACATCCACACAGGCTTTCAACGCGGCCGATATACAAGCGAGAGTAATTACATTGAAAGAAGGCCTGAAAATCAGATTCAATTCATCAACATTTGACCTGAACGGGAAAAACTGGACGATAGACTCCGGAGGTGAATTGATTCTGGGAAGAAACCAGCTTACTTTCAGTCAG
>DATCKB010000348.1:0-4663 GCA_036562505.1 Parasegetibacter sp.
TGCCTGTGGTTCTGGAAAGAGGTGAAGGAGTTTACCTCTGGGATGTGGAGGGAAAACGATATTATGATTTTCTGAGTGGATATTCAGCCGTAAATCAGGGGCACTGCCATCCTGAAATTATTGCTGCCCTTCAGGAGCAGGCGACAAAACTAACGCTCACCTCCCGCGCCTTCCATAACAATGTACTGGGCGAATATGAGGCCTTTATTACGCGTTTCTTCGGATATGATAAAGTGCTTCCTATGAATACCGGTGTAGAAGCCGCCGAAACTGCGGTCAAACTTGCCCGCCGCTGGGCATACCGTAAAAAGGGCGTTCCGGAGAATAAAGCCAGAATCATATTCGCAGAAAACAATTTCTGGGGACGCACCCTTGCTGCTATCTCTGCTTCTACCGATCCATCCAGCTATAAAGATTTCGGACCATTTATACCGGGCTTTGAAACCATTCCGTACAACAATCTCACTGCGCTTGAAGAAGCTTTTCAGGACAAGAATGTTGCTGCATTTATGGTTGAACCAATTCAGGGTGAGGCAGGAGTTGTAGTACCCGATGATGGCTATTTAAAAGGAATCCGGTCACTCTGTGATAAATATAATGTCCTTTTCATTGCAGATGAAATTCAAACGGGCTTGTGCAGAACCGGAAAGATGCTGGCCTGCGATCATGAAAATGTTCGTCCGGATATACTCATTCTCGGTAAAGCGCTCAGTGGTGGTACCATGCCGGTAAGTGCAGTTCTAGCAGACGATGAGATAATGCTTACTATTCGTCCGGGTGAACACGGTTCCACTTTTGGGGGAAATCCACTTGCATGCAGGGTAGCCATGACAGCGCTGCAGGTTTTACAAAAAGAAAACATGGCGGAAAACGCTGAAAAGATGGGAATCCTGCTACGGTCCAGACTGGAAGCTATTCAGTCGCCTCTAATCAAAATTATCAGAGGCAAAGGATTACTGAATGCAGTTGTCATAGAACATCCTGAACCAGACGCAGCTTCATCCATTTGCTTGAACATGATGCAGAACGGACTGCTGGCAAAGCCTACGCATGGAAACAAAATACGCTTTGCTCCTCCATTAATCATAAACGAAGCACAGATTTCGGAATGCGTGGAAATAATTGCCTCTGCAATTAAATAACAACGCGTTGCGGTTATTTGATTTTCCGGAATAATCTCTTCCAGCGCGGACCTTTTTCCCAGCTGAACCAGATCAGGGAGGCTTTACCTACAACATGGTCTTCAGGCACGAATCCCCAGAAGCGGGAATCCGCGGAATTGTGACGGTTGTCTCCCATCATCCAGTAATAGTTCATTTTGAAAGTATAGCTGCTTGCCGGCTGGCCGTTAATGAAAATCTGTCCGTCTTTCATTTGCAGGTCGTTGTTCTCGTACACCCTGATTACTCTTTCATAGATAGAATAGTTTTCAGGTGTGATGGACAGCGTCATACCTCTCGAAGGAACAATTACCGGACCGAAATTATCAACCGTCCAATGATGAATATTGTCGTACGGAAATACCTGCATCGGACGAAGCTGTGCCTGCTCAATTTTTTTGAAGATGCCTGATTTCATCATTCTGTCTTTCGCATCAAAAGTAAGCGTCATCAGGTAGCGGTTAGTGGATCCGTCGCGGTACAGTTCGCCCTTGTCCCGGTCAACATTATACTCTTCTTTCATTACTTCAGGATCAAGTTGCTGACCATTCGTTTCAACATAATATTCCATTTCTCCGTAAGGAGGAATATCACCCTGCTGACCGTTTACAAATACCACAGCATCTCTGATTTCCACTGTATCTCCCGGAATCGCGACACATCTTTTGATGAAGTTTTCACGTTTATCCACAGGTCTGACTACCAAAGGAAATTCATCAGAATTGCGCAGTACCTGTTCGCGGCCTAATTCTCTTACTTTATCGTAATAAGTAATTGCTGACTGATATTCATCCCGATTTATAACGGTATCACCTACAGGGAAGTTAAATACTACTACATCATTTCGTTTAACCGGACTTTCAAACCAGCGTACATAAGGAAGCTTGATCCACTCTACATAAGATTTAGTACCGGTAATCGGCATAGTATGATGCACAAAGGGCATGGCAAGCGGTGTGTTCGGAATTCTTGGGCCGTATGCCGTTTTACTCACAAAAAGGAAATCATTAACCAGAAGGGTTTTCTCCATTGAAGGAGTCGGAATCACATAGGCTTCAAAAATAAAGGTCCGGATCAAGGTAGCTGCAACAACTGCAAACACAGCCGCATCAATCCATTCGCGAACTGAAGATTTCTTATGTTTTTTTGCTGCATCCGGACCGATAAATTTATCCGTTTTGCTGTATCCGATTTTTATAAAGTAAAGAGGTGCTGCCACAACGGTCAACGCATGCTGATACAGTTTAAATTTGCCGAAAGTCTTCACAAATTCCACCAGGATCGCCAGTGATATAAACCATCCTGCAATAGGTATAAACTGCCAGAAAAACCAGTGTTTTTTCTTTCTGGCAATTTCGAGCATTACCCAGGTATTGTAGAAGGGTATGAACGCCTTCCATCCCGGAGCCCCTGCTTTTATAAACATTTTAAATAAGCCGATCGACGGAAGAAAAACAATTCCAATACTTATCAGAAGTATTACCAGAACATGCGAAAAACTCATCAATTTCTATTTAATGCCGTTAAAATTATCATTTAAACTTTTGGTCTTTATTCCTGTGCGCCACAAAGTTTTCTTAAAATGTCTGCCGAAAATACGATAAATAATGTCAGTGTTTTATTTAGGCAGAACATAAGAGATTACATCATCCAGAGTGATATTTTTCCCTGAAAGGATAATAAGTCGTTCTACCACATTCCGCAGTTCACGGATATTACCCGTCCAGTTATACTCCATCAGCGCCTTCATAGCATCTTTTTCAATTCCTTTTTTGGCAATTCCGTAATCCGCGCATATATCGCTCAGGAAGCGATCTACCAGCAAAGGAATATCTGTGCGTCTTTCATTAAGGGAAGGAACATGAATCAGAATTACACTCAGGCGATGATATAAATCCAGCCGGAAATTTTTTGCTTCGACTTCTTTAAGGAGGTCTTTGTTCGTAGCAGCAATAACCCTTACGTCCACGCTGATATCTTTGTCTGCTCCCACACGGGTGATTTTCCCTTCCTGAAGTGCTCTTAACACTTTGGCCTGGGCACTCAGACTCATATCGCCGATTTCATCAAGGAAAAGTGTTCCGCCATTTGCCTGTTCAAATTTTCCGATCCTTTGTTTTATAGCGGAAGTAAAAGACCCTTTTTCATGTCCGAAGAGTTCGCTTTCGATCAATTCTCCCGGAATAGCAGCACAATTCACCTCTACCATAGGTCCGTTATGACGGTTGCTTTTCTCGTGAATCCACCGCGCTACCAGTTCCTTTCCTACACCATTCTCTCCGGTGACCAGTACTCTCGCTTCAGTGGGTGCCACTTTTTCTATGGTATCCCTGATCTTCATAATCGGTTCTGATTCGCCGATCATTTCCTGCACCTTTGCTACCCTCCTTTTCAGGGTTCTGGTCTCAGTAGCCAGGGTATTCTTGTCCATCGCGTTACGGATGGTAATCAACAAACGGTTCAGATCCGGGGGCTTGGAAATATAGTCGAATGCTCCTTTTTTCACTGCTTCTACAGCTGTTTCAATTGTCCCATGACCGGAAATCATTATTATGGGTACATCCGGATTGGCTTCTGCAGCTTTGCTCAAAAACTCGATGCCATCTATCTTTGGCATTTTAATATCGCACAATACTACGTCGTATGTTTTTTCCCGGAAAAGTCGTAGTCCCTCCTCTCCATCCGCAGCTTCATCAATTTTATACCCCTCGTAGGCCAGAATTTCACCAAGTGTTTTTCTGATGGCTTTCTCATCATCAATCAAAAGAATATTCGACATAATATTGTTGTCTTTTTTAGAAAATCGGCCCGAACAGCCATTCGAACAAATATAGGAAAATATAGTCCTGCATAGCAAATATAGTCGGTCGTGCCCACCATTAAACCGATGGTAAAAAACGCGGTCAAACTTGCGTATTTTTCCTCTTTTGCAGAATTTGCAGAACCCCTAACTTTGAGTCATAATTCAATCCCTATATGAAAAGAACCATCCAATCTATTGACGAATTTGAACAGGAAAGTAAACTCGCTATCATTCTTAAGCTTTCTGCTGTTGCTGGATCGTTGATGCTGTTCAGTTACGCTGTACTCAGGGTAACAATTGAAATTCTGGGTTAGTCCGGAAGAACGCTGAATTTAACACTGATGCTTTACCGGGTTAATCTGAAGGATTTCGTTCAACTCTGAAGCCACCGGGACTAATTCAGCGAGATACTGAACCCCGCATAAAAGTTGATCCCGGCAGCGGTGTTATAAAACCGCCGGCCGAAGGCATTGATATCGTTACCCAAACTGTATTTCACATCCAATAAATTATCAATGCCGGCGAAGATTAATAATTCACTGCGGGTTCTGATAATCTTATATTCAGATTTGACATGCAGCAGATGATAGGGTGCAGCAAACTCATCGTTGGCATCGTTAAGCGGCAATTTACCCGTATAATTATGGCTGATATAAGCGGTAAACTGCTTAAAGATTTCCAGATCTGCACCACCCGTCAC
>DATCKB010000353.1:0-4859 GCA_036562505.1 Parasegetibacter sp.
AAATTTTATACCTCGAATAAATGATGTTATTAGCCATAGACTGGAGTGCGGTTGCCGTCAAAGCCGGTCAATTCATCCTATCCTTTTCGATTATTGTTGTACTGCACGAACTCGGACATTTTCTACCCGCAAAATGGTTTAAATGCCGGGTAGAGAAATTTTATCTATTTTTTAACCCGTGGTTTTCTCTCTTCAAAAAGAAGGTAGGCGAGACCGAATACGGACTTGGATGGATTCCATTCGGGGGCTATGTGAAAATCTCCGGAATGGTGGATGAAAGTATGGATAAGGAACAATTGAAGCAGCCACCAAAACCTTATGAGTTCAGAAGTAAGCCTGCCTGGCAGAGACTGATAATTATGATTGGTGGCGTAGTGGTGAATCTGGCCCTGGGCTTTTTAATTTATTCAATGACCCTTTGGTACTGGGGTGATAATTATATTCCATCCAATAAATTCGTTTACGGAATTTCTACTGATTCCCTTGCACAAAGTATTGGTTTAAGAGACGGCGATATTATTAAAGGAGTGGACGGTAAATATATCGACAAATTCAGAAAAATTCCTCTTGAAGTAATACTGAAAGATGCCAAAACATTTCAGGTGGAAAGAGATGGACAGGACGTTGAGATAGCTATCCCCGAAGATTTTGCAGGAAAGCTGATTTCTCACAGAGCCGTCAATTTTATAGATATGCGTGTTCCTTTTCTGGCTATTGACAGTATAGCGCAGGGAAGTCTGGCTGATTCAATGGGACTGAAGGCAGGAGATAAAGTGTTAACCGTAAATGGTCAGTCAGCAGAATTCTATCATGACTACAGAAGTGCAGTTTTAAAAAGTAAGAATAAAGAAATTGAAGTTGTTGTACAAAGAGGACAGGACACACTCGTAATGACCGGATTAATGAACGATGCAGGTTTATTGGGTACGATGTATACTCCTCCGATAAATAGTCTCTTTGAGGTGAAGAACATTTCTTACGGTTTTCTGGCTGCTATCCCGGCAGGATATACTAAAAGTGTGGAAACGCTGGAAGCATACTGGTTGCAGTTAAAATTGCTTTTCTCTAAAAAAGTAAAAACTTCAGAATCATTAGGAAGTGTAATCAGTATTGGAAATATGTTTCCTGCACAGTGGGATTGGGAAAGCTTCTGGGGACTCACTGCTTTCTTCTCGCTGGTATTAGCACTGATGAATATTCTTCCTATTCCTGCACTCGACGGAGGTCATGCATTGTTCACGTTAATCGAGATGATTACCGGCCGTAAACCAAGCGATAAGTTTATGGAGTACGCTCAGATGGTGGGTATGATCTTATTATTAGGCATTATGGCCTACGCGTTAGGGTTAGATATTTTCAGACTTTTTAAGTAAAACGTAAAGATGAAAAAAGATACGTCAGTTTAAATTCAGGCTCAGGTGGCTGAAACTCAACTAAAATTCTGACTCTTGACTATTGCCTCACCACAGGCGGGATGAATTATAACTTCCTTTACTTAAACTTCGATCCCGATTTTCTTCATCAGAATTGAAGCATTCAGGCTCTGACAAATGCCGTTTTTCAGTTTGTAGTCGAAGTACAATTCTTCCCCTTCTACCTGAACATCGAAATGGTAATTGCGGATTGCATCAGGAAACTCTTCCGCCAGCGTAGCCAGTTCCAGGTCGTGAGTAGCCATAATTCCGCAGGCTTTTTCACGCACTAGCTGCCGTATCAGGGCTTTTGAACCCACATGTCTGTCGCGTGAATTAGTTCCCCGTAAGATTTCATCCATCAGGAGAAATACTTTATCATGATTGTCAACGGCTATGATTATGCGCTTAAGCTTTTTCAATTCTGCATAAAATGTTGAAGTACTTTCTTCCAGGTTATCCGCAATCCGCATACTGCTGATTATCCGCATAGGAGTTAGTCTCATAAACGCTGCACAAACCGGTGCCCCGGCTATAGCCAGTACCATATTTACACCAACAGTTCTCAGAAACGTACTTTTTCCTGCCATATTTGACCCGGTAATCAAAGAAATTCCCGGTACATGGTTTGATGAGAAATCACTGCAAACCCGCTTTTCGGAGGTAATTAACGGGTGTCCGATTCCTTTAGATTCAAAGTTCCCATGTTGATCAGAAATGTCGGGAAAGGTCCAGTTCGGTTGATTAAAATGAAGAGCTGCCAGTGAGGAAATCGATTCAAACACTGCTATAGTTCTAAACCACAAAGAGATATCACCGGAGTGTTCTTCCTTCCATTTTTTCAGGGCAAGAAGCTGTTGAAGATCCCACAACAAAAAGGTATTGAGGGGAATAAATACCAGAGGGTTAAGGCGAAGATCCATTTTTTCCAGAATCTTCTTAAACTCCCTGATAGCCAGAGATGCTTTTTTTTCTTTATCTGAAATAGACTGGTGATGCTGAACGAGAAAAACAGATGTAAATTTTCCTTTTTCAATCCATTCGATAGAATCGCTTAGTGCTTCCATTTCTGCTGACATCTTATTCAGGGTAGAATAGATGGGAAATACTTTTTTACTGATATATCCTGAAAGGAGAAAAAAGACGAACACAAGCAGGTAAAAATATGGGGCAGACAGCACTCCACCTATATGAAGTGCAAGGGCAGATAACATAATTACGGGGCCTGCTATCCGTATCCAGTTCCATTGAAGTGATTCAAAAAACGGATGGGTTTCCTGGTTCCATGTCAGAAGTCGTTCTTCTGTTGCTGATCTGATCAGGTCCTTTGCCCCATATGATTGTAGTTCCTGCCGCCAAACCATTTTGGGAGCAAGTTCCTTTACCGCATCCTGCCGAAGAAGAATTTCATCCTTTTCTGCTGGGTTCAGCATCCAGCTTGCCAGTAACCGGTCACCCTGTTCTGAGGTGGTTCTGTGTATATATTGAAACAGGGAAGCCCTGCCGAGAATATCGAGGTCTTCGGCATAATCGTGCAAAGCAGGCATCAGATTGCTTCCGTCCTTTCTGTGGACGAACTTGTGTTTCAGCAGTTTCAGTTCATCTTCATTGATTGCAATTTGCCGGTCGATATGTTGAATACGGCGGGAATTGTTCACTGCAATTACCACCAAGCGAAGAAAAACGGCAAAAAAAGTACAAAAGCCGATAATAGCTGCTCCAACACTCATTGGAAACAGGTAATAAGCAGCTAAAAAACCTGAAATCAGGCTAACTAACCTGAATACGGATATTATGTTTCCTTTTTTGCGGTATAACAGCTTTTCTTTCTTCAATTCTTCCAGTCGACGGAGGTAAGCTTGTTCTGGTGTATGCATAGGGTAAAAATAAGTATCTTTGCAGAAACCGGGGCTGACTGGTTTTGACAGCATAGGTCTTTGAAAGTGTAAGCATGTCGTGCGTTGGATAATTAGCACGTTAATCTGAATATTCAAACTATAAATGGCAATACACAGTATGCCATGGCTGCCTAATCAGTGATTAGACATCCATTTGGGCCGTTGCGCGGGTAGGCCTGTTACCATGCGCTTCCGCCGACTCAAAACAAATACGGGCTGCTGCAACCGAAGGCTGTGACGGTTGCCTAAGACTATCCAGCTAAGAAAAGTATTGGTTTGTCCGGTTCCTGTACTTTTCCGACAATTAATACCGGAATAAGCATGTAGAAAGCTTTTGGAGAATATGTTTGGACCAGGGTTCGAATCCCTGCAGCTCCACAATAGGTATAGTGCTGTATCATTTTGATACAGCTTTTTTTATTCCGTTATCAGAGGGATTCGTGGTCCGTTTTTGATCAATTCTCAGGTCTGTAAGGAATATTGATATTTCCTCATTTTAAGCCGTCTATCAATCAACTGATCAACACTGTAATACTATTCAAACTGTTTACCTATCTTTGGAAACAATGACCCTTAATTCCCTACATAGCGATCAGGAGTTGCTAAGGTGCCTGGCGGATGGGGATGAGCAGGCTTTCTACCTGCTCTACCGGCGCTATAGCCCACTTCTTTACCGTAACCTTTTAAAACTTGTTAAGGTAGAAGAAGTTGCAACTGAACTGCTTCAGGAAATATTTCTCAAACTTTGGGAAAAAAGAGATTCCATTTCTGTTCACAAAGATTTCAGCGGTTACATCTTCATGGTTTCCAGAAATCAGGTCATTGATTTCTTCAGGAAGGCCAGACGGGAAAAAGATTTGTATGATGCACTGTTAGAACATGCATCACGGTATGAAATTCCGGATCAGCTTCCTGACTTGGTTTATCAGGACGAGGTTTCGGATAAGCTACTTCACGAAGCAATTACTTCACTTCCGCCCATTCGTGCTAAAGTATTCCGGCTTTGCAAAGTTGACGGATTAACCTATGCTGAAACCGGTAAACATCTTGGAATAAGTGTGTCAACGGTAAGCGACCACATGGTAAAAGCAACTAAGCATATCCGTGAGTACCTCTCAAAACATCAAACATTACTTCCAGTTTTTTTCATTTTACTTCTCGGAGAATAGTTTCAGACACTGGTTGAGGTTACCTTACACTTCTTACTGAATTTCAGGAGATGTTTGAAATCACCTGTTTAGATCCGGCAGGATATTGTCTGATATTATAATCTCTTTTAACTTATACAGGAAAATTCTTAAAAAAAGTTCAAATCCGAGCAGAGTGATTTGCAGGGCGTCACGTCTTTATAATAAAACTATTTTGAAACCAACAGATCTGAAATCGTTATTAACCAGATATCTCCGGGGAGAGTGTAGCCATGAAGAGGCGGCGCAACTTATTGATATTCTGGCGTCTGACGAAGGGGCTGACAGAGAGGAACTAACGAAATTGCTAAAAATTCATCTGACCGACTGGCAACCGGATGAAATTTCGCAGGACCTCAGGT
>DATCKB010000359.1:0-2039 GCA_036562505.1 Parasegetibacter sp.
GCTCATACGTGCTCCGAAGTTTTTTGCATTGTAAACCTCATATTGAGCAAGCATCGGACGAAGATCCGGATAATATACCCAGAACAAAGGAGTTACATCACGGAATGATCCGTCTGCATTATAGATATTTTTCAAAGGAGCGATTCCCAGAATACGGATATGCATTCTTGAAGACTCCTTATCAAAAACTACATCTTCCTTAATCCAGTATTTCTGAATTGCATCTGGGTCGAATTCTTCGATGATCAGAGAATCTTTAAAAATATCTTTTGTACCATCGGGATCCTTAGCCCAGTCGCGCACCTGAACTACTTTTGGTTTACCAACAAGCATTTCAGCTATCTCCTTCATGGTAATCGGAGTGGTGAAACGATCGTCTGACGGACTAAAAGCAGTAACCTGTTCACTGTTGATAGCATTGAGCAGAATATTAATAAACCGCTGGTTACCATTATCTTCATCAGCCTTGTAGGCGAAGGAAAGATTAATCTTTTCTCTCACGTCGAGTTCTCTCCAGAGACGCTGGCGATAAACCGCGTCATCCTCACGGATATGCTCATATGCAAGAGGAATTCTTTCTTTTACCAGATTCCTTTCAATCGCATGGTCATTTCTCAGCGACTTCTTAATAGTGTCCAGTTTAAGCTCAACATCAGGCAATTTGGTGGTATCTACCACATTCTGGAAGCTGACATCGGCGAAAGCAGCAGCATTACTGCGCAGTGTTTCTGTGTTTGCATACGCATTACCTGAAGCGGCTGAGCCGGCAAGCATTGCTACTAACAACAACTGGAGGATTCTGTACTTCATCAGTTAACTATTTTCTTATTACTTAATCTCAGTCAGATTCTAAATTTTACTTCAACTGAAACGCAATGGATGGTATAGATCTCACCCGGCCATCCGGACCTTGAACTCTGATGTCATCAAAGAATACATCGGAACCCGGACCAACCCTTTCGATCAGATTACCTGCGTTACCTGTCCATCTGGGACCTTCATTATTAAACTGCTGGTAGTTTGAAAGCGGGCCGCCTTTTGCTCCCAGCGTATAACTTACTACCTTGAAACTTGCGTCGAAATCGGAATCTTTCAGACGAGCAATCAAACCACCCTGGGCTTTAAATGTTGCAGCAGACATAGGACCACCTGAAGAAGTTCCTACCATCACTGCAGGATCAGGAAGCAGTTTACAACGGATAGGGAACTCATATCTCTTACCATCAGCTGTAACTACAATCTTTTCTTCACCGGTTTTAGATGGCTTAGCAATATATCTGTCGCCGCCGGCTTTTGTAATAGTTCCGCCAGTGAAGGTTACAGATACTTTCTCACTTCCTACACTACCACCGGAAATTGTAACCGGGTTATCAACTCCCAGATACATCACGTTCATTTTCTCCAGGAAGATAGATGCACCGCTTGGTACTCCGACGGTATATTCTACTTTTCTTTCTGCCACATCTTTCGTGCCATCCGGTTTGGTATATTCAATTTTAACGTTTACTACTTTATTTCCTACACCTTCCACCCGGGTTTTCCACACAGCTGCGCCATCGGCATTCAGTTGCTGCGGAGTTCCATTGATGTACACTATTGGCTGAGCTGCTTTGCTGAAGGAACCAATACCTGCTGTAATTTCCAGTTCTTCACCCGGCATCAGATATTTTGAATTAGTTCCTGCAAATGCCTGGAAGGCATCGAATATCACTTCAACCTGACCGATCTGATTATGACAGTAGTCAACAATCTGAGCTTCAGAGTTCTTTACATCATTCTGAAACTTACTCAGTATAGTAATTGCGGCGATGGTTGGTGTCATTCTGAAATAAGCAGAGGCCCAATCATCGTTACCCGCAGATCTCGTACCCGTTGGTTTTTTCAGATCGAGTGGCAATGACTTTTCAAACTCCTCTTTTTTCTCAGGAACAATTGCCAGCATTTGATCTTTAAAACTCTGGAGTTTAGCCTGAAGCTCCTCCCCTCTTTTTTCGGTAACCATCAGACGGGTTGGTGCATCCAGATTGTCTTCCTTGAAC
>DATCKB010000484.1:0-4018 GCA_036562505.1 Parasegetibacter sp.
GACTTACTTATTTAATGGTTGAATCCGGCGTGTGGAACCGAATGTGATTAGACGCCGGTTACACCAATTCCCTGTGGTGAACTAGTCAATATGCCTGGAATTATAGTAATAAGTTAAGTCTCAAATTACAAAAAAAACAAACCGGCCGTCTCGCCTGAGGCGAGACGGCCGGTTGTTCTTCGGCTGGTTGGCCTTATTTGGGTGGTTGTTTCACTTACCTTTCAGACTTTCTTCAACAAACTGTCTGACTGCTTTTACCGGAATCGCAATACTGCTGGTTCGGCTAAAACGGGCTATGTTTATTCCGGTAAGGTTCCCGAAAACGTCAAATACCGGTCCGCCACATTCTGATGGTCTTAGATTTCCATCGTGCATAAAAATATTTTGAAACCCATCCCGTCGTTCACTCTTTCCTTCTTCGAAATAATCCGCTGCGTGCGTTTTCACAGGTGGACGCTTTCCAAGTACTACGTCTATAATGTGCTCCCTATTGTCTCGCAATACGCGTATCTGTATAGTTTCTTTTGGCTTATGACGATTCAATACGCTGTTAAACTGAGACACAGTTTTGATAGGCTGGTCATTAATGCTTAAAACAGTATCACCTTCCTGTAAATTCGCCGAACTGGCAGCAGTGCCCGGGATAACTTCACGAAGCACAACAGTACTGTCATATATCCAACTTGTTGCACCCAGATACCCAGAGATTGGACTTGCTGCGAGGCCAAATAAAGTTGATCCTACCACGCTGACTTCCCCTTCACCTTTCGGATGTGGTGATAACAAGAACCTGCCGACCTGAGAAAAGTCAACTGAATCATTTACCCGCTTGAACAGATCCAACCCACCTTTCAGCTTACTGTTCACTTTTAACAGAACCAGATCGAGTTTTTCATCTCTGCTGATTACAGCAGCAGAAACTCCACGTGAATTGTCCAATATTATTATAGGTTCATCTCCTACCATTGAACTTTTGCTGATCAGAAAACTTCCACCATTTTTGTTCTTCTCTGTTTTGAACCCCGCGGAAGATACCAGAGTACCTAAAATCACTGAAGAATCCCCATCAACAATACTTTTTACTTCGAACACTGAATTATCCAGTCGGGCTTCGGTCTTGCTGAAGTATGAACTCAGGTCTCCCAGTTCCACTATAGAGGCAAATTCATCTTTAACCGGGTCAACTCCTATCGGACCTTCATCGGGTAAATTATTTTTATTGTATGATTCCGGAACTATAAGTGCATCCCAATATTTCCGGAAATTATCTACGGCTACTTCGTAGTTTCCTTCTACACCCGCGTCAATCCGACTGTGAATACCGATTACTCTGCCTTTCAAATCAAACACAGGACCGCCGGAATCACCTGGTTCCATCAGGCAGGTAGTTCGGATATATCCATATCGTTCTTCATTCTGAGCAACGTATCCGAAACGAACCACAGGTTCTCTTTTTCTGTTCAGACTCGCCGGACCAGATATGCTTACACAAGGTTGAAACGATTTAAGTGAAGAAGACCATCCCATTTCTGCCCATGGCCAGATTCCGGGTTGTGTTATTTTTATTACTGCAGCGTCCACAGTAGTAATTCTTCCCAAACCAACTGCCACAAACTCCTTTCCATCAGGAAAAATAGCCAGATACACATCACCGGGCGTTGAGGCGTGAGCAGCGGTCAGAATATACCCGTCCTGGCTTACTACCACCCCGCTGAACTGCCCGCCACGAACCACTTTACGGGTTGAATCATAATTTACTATTTTCACGGTTGCTGGATATACCTTATCAATAACCTTCTGAACTTCAGCCTGCATCTGCAGATGATTGAATGCCTGGACCGACTGACTATATAAGTCGGCTTTAAACACAATCGTTACACAAAATATGATTAACAGAATCCGATTTAACATAATGCTTTCGTCTTTTGATTTGAATTTTCAATTATTAATACTCCGGGGCGCAGCAAATTGCTGATCGCCATTACTATACTTCCCCGAAGTTTGTTTTACAACTATATAAGACGATGTACCAGTGAGATTAAGACAGAAGAGATAAAAAATTACTTTAACATCAAACACCAGTCGTACCTAACCCGCTTCTTTTTATTAACGAAATCATAAATTAAAACAGGCTATTGCCAATATTCCTATATTTAATGTTTAAAATTTACCCCGCGAAATTTCGCCGGACGAACCCAGTCAGTACAACCTGCAATAAGATAAAAACAAACCAAATGAGATTATTAATTACTCTTCTGTTCTTTGGATTAAGTTTCCAGCTCTCGGCACAGGACAATTCATCTATGGATAGTACCACTTTAGCTAAAGCAGGGCATACAATTCCCGACTTCTCCTTTGAAATTGAAAAAGGTAAAACTGTTCAGATAAAAGACTATCGCGGAAAAGTACTGGTTATTAATTTCTTTGCCACATGGTGCGGCCCCTGTCGTACCGAACTGCCGGTACTACATAAACAGGTATGGGAAAAATATAAAGACAATAAAGACTTTGCCTTGTTCATTTTCGGGCGTGAGGAAGGTTGGGATAAAATAGACCCTTTTAAAAGTTCAAATAATTTTACTTTTCCTATGTTGCCGGACGAAGAGAGAAAGATTTACAGTCTGTTTGCCACCCAATTCATTCCCCGAACTCTGATCATCGACAAAGACGGAAAAATAGTATATCACTCTATCGGTTATAATCCGGAAGAGTTTAAAAAATTCGAAGAGAAACTAGCGTCATTACTTTAAGTGAATCAATAATACTTGTTCAACTTATCAATTCCTTTAATTTCGACTACCCGCGACTGAAGTCGAGTTTTGTCAAAAATTCCAGTCATAAAAATTCTGAAATGAAACCGATTCTATTAGTAGCAGCCGTACTTTTTGCCAGTGTAAGTTTCGCACAGCAGCAACCTCCGCACGCTGAAGAGGTAGTGAGCAAAGCCATTGCCAAAGCAGCAAAAGAGAAAAAAAATGTATTTGTGATTTTTCATGCATCCTGGTGCGGTTGGTGCCGGAAAATGGACACGGCAATGGCCAATGATGCCTGCAAGAAATTCTTTACAGATAACTACGTAATCGAACATCTGACTGTTCAGGAATCTGAAAAGAACAAAAACCTGGAGAATCCCGGTGGAAATGAGCTTTACGAAAAATACGGAAAGGGAAGAGTTGGATTACCTTTCTGGATTATACTGGACTCAAAAGGTAATCTGATTGCTGATGCTATGGTAAGACCCGAAGGTGCCAGTTTGGATGTTGCAGGAAAAAATGTTGGTTGCCCGGCTTCAGAAGATGAAGTTGAACATTTCATCAATGTGCTGAAGAAAACATCCAGGATGAAAAATGATCAGTTAGAGATTGTCAGAAATATCTTCCGGAAGAACGACCCCCGTTATACCAGCAATCAGTAACGCGGGCTTTAAAAAAAAAGACAGATTTATGCACACTGTCGCTTACTCACGCATCCAGTGAAGCAATTTCGGAAAGGCGATTCTGAACCATGTGGTATACGAATCAGGATTAGCTTTGAGGTCTTCTTCAATATCATTCAGCTCAACATATTTTATCGCTGCTACTTCGGCCGGATCAGGATTTATCCGGCCGTTGTAGTTTCCTATAAAGACGTGGTCAAATTCATGCTCGGTTAGTCCGTTGTCAAAATCACTTCGATATACAAAATCAAAAACTTTGGTAAGCGG
This sequence comes from Parasegetibacter sp., assembly GCA_036562505.1. Classification (GTDB taxonomy): domain Bacteria; phylum Bacteroidota; class Bacteroidia; order Chitinophagales; family Chitinophagaceae; genus Parasegetibacter. The sequence goes on from DATCKB010000484.1 coordinate 3,704, forward strand.
TGTTGTAAACCCGAGTTCTTCCTGAAGTCTTCTTAAAGCGGCATCTTTCACTTTTTCACCTGGCTGCGGATGACTGCAGCAGGTATTCGTCCATAACCCTCCTGAATGGTATTTTGAATAAGCTCTTTGCTGCAATAATAATTTTCCTTCGCTGTCAAACACAAATACACTGAAAGCCCTGTGCAGCAAGGCCTGCCGGTGAGCTTCCATTTTCTCCATTACCCCGGTTTGTTCGTCTTTCTCGTTGACCAATATTACCTGTTCCATTATTCTGAATTCTGCCAAAAATAGAACCGTAAATGGTACGAACAAAAT
>DATCKB010000486.1:0-2223 GCA_036562505.1 Parasegetibacter sp.
TTTTTGTTCAATTTACGGATTTAAAAATGATCCCAGAAATCTATGATATCCGGCTCCATTCAGTTTTTCCTTTTTGCGTTTGAAGGAATTCCTTTAACCGCAAATTTGTTGCCGAATTCAGATCGGGATCCTGGTCAATTATTTCTTCAGCAGTTAGTTTGGCGATTTCCAGGATAGGTTTATCGGTGAGGATGTTTGCGAGTTTGAAATTGAGCATACCGCTTTGTCTGGTTCCCTCAATATCACCCGGACCACGAAGTTCAAGATCGCGCTCGGCAATTTTGAATCCGTCATTAGTGCTGGTCATTACCTTTAACCTCTCACGTGCTTCATTTGTTAGTTTTCGTCCTGTTAAAAGTATGCAAAAACTTTTGTCTTTCCCACGCCCAACTCTGCCTCGGAGCTGATGGAGCTGTGATAACCCAAATTTTTCTGCACTTTCTATCACCATCACCGTTGCATTGGGTACATTTACCCCTACTTCAATCACGGTGGTGGATACCATTATCTGAGTGTCATTTTGTACAAATCGTTGCATGTTGGTTTCCTTGACCTCGGGAGTTTGCCTGCCATGAACCATGCTTATCCAGTATCTGGGTTCGGGAAAATAGGCTTTCACATTTTCATATCCCTTCATCAGGTCTTCATAATCCAGTTTTTCCGATTCTTCAATCAGCGGGAATATGATATATGCCTGCCTCCCCTGATGTATTTGTTCCCTGATAAAATCCATTACCTGCGAGCGGGCATCATCAAACCGGTGTACGGTTGTAACCGGTTGTCGCCCCGGCGGAAGTTCATCCATCACGCTATAGTCGAGATCTCCGTAAGCAGTCATGGCGAGGGTGCGCGGAATAGGCGTTGCGGTCATTACCAGTACATGCGGAGGGACAGCAGATTTTTTCCAGAGTTTTGCCCGCTGTTCCACCCCAAACCGGTGCTGTTCATCAATCACCGCCAGGCCAAGATTTTTAAACTGTACAGCTTCTTCTATCAGCGCATGTGTACCTATCAGAATATTTATTTTTCCTTCGATACAGTCTTTCAGAATTTCTCTTCTTGCTGCAGATTTTTTTGAACCTGTGAGCAGTTGTACGTTCACAGGCATATCTTTCAACAATTCGCAGATTCCTTCAAAATGTTGCCGGGCAAGAATTTCAGTAGGTGCCATTAAACAACTCTGGTAGCCGTTATCCGCCGCAAGCAGCATGGCCAATAAGGCAACCATTGTTTTTCCACTTCCTACATCGCCTTGCAGGAGGCGGTTCATTTGGCGCCCCTGCCCCGTATCCGTTCTGATTTCCTTTATAACTCTCTTTTGCGCACCTGTGAGTTCGAATGGAAGATAGTTTTTATAAAATGTATTAAAAAGTTCTCCGACCTGTTTGAATACCACTCCTTTTGAATAGCGGTGCCTGTTTGATTTAACCAGATTCATCCTGATTTGTGCAATGAACAACTCTTCAAATTTCAGGCGTCTCAGGGCTTGTTGATACATTTCCGGACTTTTCGGAAAATGGATCTGATCATAAGCCTGAAACCTTGAAATCAGCTGATATTTTTGCAGAATCGGTTCAGGGAGGTTTTCCGGCACGTCTTTCGGCGAAAGCATTGCAAGCAAAGCCTGAGTCAACTTTCCGATGACTCTTCCGTTTAACCCGCGGGCCTTCAATTTTTCCGTACTGGGATAAACCGGCTCAAGAAAGGGTTTGCCGTCGGGTTTATCTTCGATTAATTCAATTTCGGGATGAACAATTTGTGGTTTTCCCAGAAAGAATCCGGGTTTACCGAAAACGAGGTAATCGCGTCCTAGAATGAGGTATTTCTCCATCCAGGTGATCCCCTGGAACCAGGTAAGCTCGAGCGAACCGGATTTATCCCTGAGTTCTGTAACAAGCCGCTTAGCTCTGCGTTCACCGATTTTTTCTATGTGAATCAGCTTACCGGAAACCTGAATATACTCTGTTTGCGGAGTTATATCCCTGATCAGCCGCACTTCGGTTCTATCGATATGGCGGTAGGGAAAATGCTCGAGCAGATCCCTGAAGGTAAAGATATTCAGTTCCTTTTTCAGGAGCTCCGCCCTCACAGGTCCAACACCCTTGAGGTACTCAATCGGCGAACTTAATATGGTAGATTCTGGTTGAATATCACAAAGATATTTCTTCCTGCTTTCTAACGTAAACTTCAATGACTCCCTGAGTATCTCCGCGGCGTGGAGCC
>DATCKB010000394.1:0-4494 GCA_036562505.1 Parasegetibacter sp.
GTTCCAGAGAAACCAGACGGGCATTTTTCAGCAGTCTTTCATTGAAGAAAAACTGATAGCCACTTTGCTTCCCTATCTCAGCAAAAGCCTTTTGCAGGGGCGCATTTTTCAGGGTCAGAGTTATGTTTTGCGCATAACCAGATGCCTGAACCTGCATGATGGCTGCGAAAACGAAAATAGCGGTGATCTTCATGATCCGCAATGTTTTGGTTAAAAATCTTTCTACTCCCCGATTGGAGTGTGCTAAGTGAGCATCAAATAGCATAACTTTGGTTTTGAGCCCCTCCCTTGCTTTCAGTAAGGTGAGGGACTTGGGTTAACAATTTTCCTCCCGGTATTTTCCGGAAAGCAGTTTTTCTCAATTGTTCGAAAAGATTAACCCTTCTTAAGGCCGGTTGTGTTGCCGCACTTCCGGTCTTTTTTTTATGGGATTAATCATGTTCACGTAATCATGAAAAATGTTGATCATGTAATCATAAGCAGTATCAAATTTTTGTTTAAAGAGTTAAGAGGTTATGGAGTGATTATTACTTTCTCGGGAGTGATTTTAAATGTTACATCACTGTACTCCAGGATTTTCATGAATGATGACAAATTAACATCCATCGAAATATCACCGGTAAATTTATCTGAAGGTATTCCTCTGGGATATTCAACGTTGATATCATACCATCTTTCAGCCTGACGCATCACCGAAGCCAGATCTGTACTTCTGAATTTAAACAGCCCACTCTTCCATGCCATCACCTCATCCGTAGGAACCATTACTGCTTTGCCGAGCTTACCTGAAGGAGAAACAGCAACCTGTTGCCCCGGCACGAGCACAACATCCTGTTGTATAACTTCGGGCATACCTCCGTTTTCTGTAGCATCTGATTTATAGATCGCTGCTACACGCAAACTTCCTTCAAGTAAAGTTGTTCTTTCTGCATCTTCATCATCATAGGCGTTTACATTAAAACTGGTTCCCAATACTTCAATAGTTTGGTTTCTAGTTTCAACTATAAACGGAACTCGCTTAGGGGTCCCCGTTTTTTTAACTTCAAAATACGCTTCACCATTCAACTTCACTCTGCGTTCACGGCTCTCGAACGTAACGGGAAACCTGATAGAAGAAGCAGCGTTGAGCCAAACCCTGCTGCCGTCTGGTAGCAGCAGAGAAAATTGACGGCCCTTTGGAGTGCTTAACGTATGATAGACAATTTCAGATGTGCCGGAGGCTGCATCGGCTTCGTTATATGCAAGCTGACCGTTGTTCAGCTCCAGTGCAGCACCAGCTTCCTCAGCTATGATACCGTTACCCAATGAATCAAGAACGATCTGCCGGCCATCTGCTAAAGTGAGAATCGCCCCTTCCCCGCCAGGAAGTACGTCTACCTCAACCTTTTCAGAATTAGTTGCCAGTTGCTGAGTTCCTGTAATTTTATTTTTTCCATTAAAAAAGAAGAATCCACCCAATGTCAGAAGTAAAATGACAGAGGCTGCTGCCAGCCATTTTCCGATTCCACGTTGCCCGGAGTTGATTGCAGTAACACGACCAGCCTCGCGACGAGGCTCTACACTGAAAATTGACTCAAGTATCGACTCTGCTGAATCCTGAGGCATATTTTTATCGGCCTCTTTTTCCAGCATATACTGGTCGATCAGCTCTCCGGCGATTTTTTCGTTTTCCGGCCGGGAAATCCAGTCGAGTAGCCTGGCTTTCTCCTCCGGAGTACAGGTTTTGCCGGCAATTTTACCGAACAATTCCCTTATATATCGAAGCTCTTCATTCATATGGATAAAAAAAAATACAGGTTTTCTGATACTAGAGACAGTTCTCAGGTGCCAATGGGTGAGGTGAGAACAAAAAATTTTTAAGAAAAATTTAAAAATAGCCCGAATACCGGCATAATCGTCGTCAATTCCATGTTCGCGATGCAAAATGCGCGGATATTCCGCATTGCCTGGGCGAGATGCGTTTTTACTGTATCAGGGGAAAGATTCAACATTTCAGCCACTTTATCCCTCGTATAACCCTTTTCCTTAATAAGATGATAAACCTGAGCCTGCTGAGTAGACAGACGGGCTACTGCCCGCTGGAAAACGATATTATATTCCTTATCCAACAATGCGTTAGTCACACTATCGGAAATGGAATCTCCCTTTCCTGCGGCTTCGAGTTCTTTCTGCTGTTGCAGCCGGATTTTACGGATAGCATTGATAATATGATTTCTCGCCGAAGTAAACAGGTAGGCTTTGAAATACTTCACCTCCGGCAGGGAGGTTCGCTTTACCCAGATTTTGAGAAAAACGTCCTGCACAATCTCCTCTGCTACAGATTCTGATTCAGTCAGATCATAAGCTATCGCAAATATCTTATTCCTGTATCTGTGAAACAGTGTCGTAAATGCCTCTTCACTCCCGGTGGAGATACGCCCCAACAGCAGTTCATCAGTTTCTTGATTCTCCTTTACCACAATCAGTCTTAGCGTTTGTGAGCGTAAATTATTGAAAACTATTTAATTTTTTTACCGAACTTTAAGAACCAAACCAAAACTATATGCGTCAACTGCTTATATATTCAGTTTACGTACCCCTGCTCTTTAGTATTTACACCATTAATGCACAACCGAGGGTCACACAGGTAACAGTGGTAAAAGAGGGGTTTATTTTCAGTAATCCACCGTTTGCTTCCTGCCACGCTTCCACAATTACAGAACTTCCGAATGAGCGATTTATGGCCGCCTGGTTCGGCGGAGAATATGAGGGGCACTCGTCCGTGGGTATATGGACCTCCATATACTACAAGGGAAAGTGGTCACCTCCGAAACTTCTGGCTACAGGTAAAGATAAAGACACTTCCTTTCCCTGCTGGAATCCGGTACTATTTGTTAATCAGGATCAAAAAATTTTCCTTTATTACAAAGTCGGGCCTTCTCCAAGGGAATGGTGGACCATGGTACAATATAGTATAGATAATGGAAATACATGGACGAAACCCGTCCGGTTACCAGGTAAGCTTGATGGCCCCGTCAGAACAAAACCCGTACAATTGAGTAACGGTTATATTCTGTACCCATCCAGTACGGAAAGTCTTGATAATACGGAATGGTATATCCACCTTGAACGAACCGACAGTACCGGCCGGAACTGGGAAAAAATCCTGATTAACTGCGACACATTTGACGTTATCCAGCCATGTATACTGGTACATGCCGACGGAACCCTGCAAATGTTATGCAGAAGCAAGCAGAATGCTATAATTCAGACCTGGTCGTCAGATAACGGAAATACCTGGTCACCACTCACCCGAACCGACCTGCCTAATCCGAATGCCGGAATCGATGCAGTAAGTACGTCAGCCGGATTCCATCTTCTTGTATATAACCCTCTGGAAAAAGGGGAAGAATGGTGGGAAGGCCGGACCGAATTACGCTTAGCCATGTCGTACGATGGTAAAACCTGGAATGATATCTATACCCTGGAAAAGCACGATGAAGGAGAATATAGCTATCCTGCAATAATTGAAGCAGAAAACGGAGACATCCATATCACGTATACCTATAACCGAAAAAACATCAGGCACGTTATCCTGAGAATAACGAGCACTGATGCAATAAATTTTAATTCCGGCGGCGAATGAGTTAACAGCACTTTTCCAACCTGATTATCATCAGGGTTACTGAAGAACCGCCTCAGAAGAAATTTTCGTATTCAGCAATTTTGAAATAGGGCAGTTTTCTTCTGCATTTTTCACTGCAGCGTCAAACTGATTTTTAGATATACCTGGAATGCGACCGCTTACCACCAGATGAGAGGCAACTACAGCACCATTTTCAAAGGTAACTGTGCATTCGGTAGAAAGCTCATCAGCCGTAAAACCACTTTCTCCCAATACAAAGCTTAATTTCATGGTAAAGCATCCCGCATGGGCTGCAGCAACCAGCTCTTCCGGATTTGTACCAATACCCTGTTCAAATCGGGAACCAAAAGAGTACTGAGTTTTGTTTAATACGGTACTCTGTGTAGTAAGATGACCCTTACCTTCTTTTCCTGAGCCGTTCCACACGGCAGTTGCAGATCGTTTCATAACTTATTTTATTAATGGTTGAAGTTTACTTCTATATAAAATTACTGTACCACCAGAGGTTAAACTGGTGGTACCGATTATTCATTATTACTGGATAAAAGTTACCCCCCCCGACCTTAAGCATCAATCTTCACGTCGGGCATAGAGTTCTTTAAAAATGGTTTGAGCAAATCTACCGGAACCGGAAAGATCGTAGTTGAATTTTTGTCTCCGGCAATTTCGCGTAGCGTCTGCAGATAACGAAGAGTCAGTGCTCCTGGTTCAGACCCCAGGATTTTTGCCGCATCAGTAAGTTTTTGTGAAGCCTGAAACTCCCCTTCAGCAGAAATTACCTTTGAACGGCGCTCCCTTTCCGCTTCTGCCTGTTTTGCCATAGCACGCTGCATTTCCTGCGGAAGGTCTATTTGTTTAACCTCCACATT
>DATCKB010000420.1:0-1705 GCA_036562505.1 Parasegetibacter sp.
GGTGTGGGAAGTGTGATGATCGCTCATCTTTACATCCCGGCAATCGACAATACAGCTAATCTCGCCACCTCTCTTTCCTACAATAACGTAACCAAATTGTTGCGTGATGAAATGGATTATCAGGGAATTTCCTTTACTGACGCACTTGAAATGGAAGCAGTAGCAAAATATTTTCCGAAAGGTGAAGTATCAGCGCGTTCTCTGATTGCCGGTAATGATATCCTCTGCCTGCCGGGTGATATAGAAGGAAGTATCCTGGAAATTAAGAAAGCCATCAGAAGAAGAGATTTGACATGGCCTGAAATAGATGCCCGAGTGCGCAAAGTGCTCAGGGCAAAATACAGGGCGGGTTTAAACGAATTCACCCTGATTTCCACAGAAAATATAGTTGCCGATCTGAACAAATACACAAACGGGATCCGTCAGATGATAGCTGATCACGCTATTACCTTACTCAGCAATAACGACGGGGTCTTGCCGTTGATGAAGAATGAAGACAGTAAAATCGCCTATGTAGGTGTTGGTTTAAGCGAGGACAATTTTTTCTCCGGCAAAATGAAATCATTGTTCAATGCGGATATTTATTTTTTTAACTACAAGCAGGATCTTTCAAGAGTCAATTCTTTAATTCAAAGCTTACAGAAAACCTATACAGAGGTAATTGTAGGAGTTCATCAGTATAGCAGAAGACCGGCTTCTAATTTTGGATTATCTGCGTCTGCTGTTCAACTCGTAAATACGTTGTCAAAACAGATGAGAACTACGGTGCTGCTATTTGGTAATCCGTACGCAGCAGCTAACTTCTGTGATCTCTCAAATCTGCTTGTTTGCTATGAAGATGATGAAATAACTCAGCAGACTGCCATCGAAATTTTATCAGGATCAAAAACACCGCGCGGTGTACTTCCAGTTACTGTTTGTGAAAAGTTCCAGTACGGAACCGGCTTGATTGTAAATCAGGGTTTAGTTGAAGAACAAACGCACGAATCATCTTTAAACCCTGATAAAATAGCTGAAATAGAGTCATTGCTGGATGAGGTGACGCTGGAAGGTGCGGCGCCCGGTGGAGTGGTATTAGTTGCAAAAGATGGAAAAATTGTTTACGAGAAAGCTTTCGGGGTAATCGATGTTGAATCGGGGGAACCAGTTACTACTGACGTAATATATGATCTGGCCTCGGTTACTAAAATTTCGGCTACCACCCTTTCGATAATGAAATTATATGAAGAGGGGAAAATTGACCTAAAGAAAAAGCTTGTAGATTATCTCCCCTGGGTGAAGGGTACTAATAAAGCTAATCTGGTCATCGAGGATTTGCTTATGCATCAGGCGGGGTTGAAAGCCTGGATACCATTTTATAAGGAAACAATTGACCCACAAACCCAACAGCCGATAGGAGCTTACTATTCAAATATTGAAGAAGAAGATTTCACTGTTAGGGTGACTGACCAGCTTTATATGCGGAAAGACTGGGTAGATACCATTTACAAACGAATCTTGTCGAGTGAACTGGAAAACCGGGGTAAGTATGTATATAGTGATCTCGACTTCATTTTTCTGGGGAGAATTGTTGAGGAAATAAGTGGTATGTCGCTGGCCGAATACGTCAACGTTCATTTTTATGAGCCGCTGGGGATGACAAGCACCTGCTTCCTTCCTTACAAACACTTTCCCCTTAACAAAATTGCGCCTACCGAAAATGAAC
>DATCKB010000424.1:0-2046 GCA_036562505.1 Parasegetibacter sp.
GTTCATTATTCCAGGCCTCATGAGCACTTTGGCGGACTGCGTCAAAATCCCATCCCGGAACCTCAGCCGCAATATTACCCGCCGCATTCTCTGTACTCACCGGAGAAATCCCTACTTTAATTTTCAACACTTCATCCTTAATGTCGCCAAAGGTTAATACAGCTTTAATTCTTTTTCCTTTGGCCTGATTCCTGTTGATGGATGAGGTGGAGTCGTATAGTGCAAAATGTTTAACCGGTTTGGAAAAAATTGCGGTGAAATATATGCGCTGATCTACTGCCCAACCCTTCGAATACCGGTATCCGGCTAAAGTACTATCGTTTACTTGTTGCAGCATAGTTTCAACAGGCGCATCCCAGCCAATTCCATATTCGAGATCGATTATTGTTTTTGCCACTTCGCCAGCGGGAAACTGATACTGATGGAAACCTACACGCTCCGTTGTTGTCAGCTCTGCCTTAACACCGTATCGCTTCAGGTAAACAGAATAGTAACCCGGACGGGCAATTTCTTCATCATGCGAAAACAGAGAATAGTAGCCGGATTCCTGATCACCCGCTATTCCTTTTTTCAAAGTTACTTCACCGGTTACCGGCATTATTACAATATCACCAAGATCTCCGATCCCAGTACCACTAAGATGCGTATGCGCAAATCCGTAAATAGTTGAATCAGCATAGTTATAGCCTGAACACCAATCCCAACCGTGCGTAATATTTACAGGTCCGAGTTGCACTGCACCAAACGGTACATTAGCCCCCAGAAATACATGCCCGTGCTGAGCCGTTCCAATAAAGGGATCAACAAACCTCGTGTAATCACTCTGATCTGTTGTAACAGTTTTTTCTATGCCTGTACAAGCATAAAGTGACACAATAAAAAGGCAGAGAGCAGCTGAATTTCTCATTTCTATGAATTAATTATTGACTATTTCCATGACAGAACTAAACACCAGTTTAGGGTCTTTCCTTTGAATCAGCGACTGATAAACAGATAACAGCGTGCGTTCAGGTTTTCCTACATATACAACTTTGCCGTTCATCTTCACCGATATTTTTTTATTCAGATTTACCATTTCATCGTTAAGGTAAATCCGAAGTGTATCAGCATAATTGGATTCGACAATAAATTCATTTCCCTGTCTCGATACCACAACAAGCCCTCCTGTTTTGACGCAGGACTGTGGAACGCCGAGCCAGTAATAATTGAGATGATGAACATCATCCTGAACCCATACAATTTTCTTTGGCAATGCATCTCGTCTGAAACGTGCCATCCAGGGCACTGCAATGGTATCTTCCCTGTTCATCCAGTGCGGACGGCCCTCATGAATTTTCACGTAATGTGTGTATCCTCCCGGATCTTCTCTTTGCAAGCTATCCAGCATTACCGCCCAACGTTTTGCCACTTCATTTCTGTTGTATGCCTTATCCAATTCCCCCATATGCAGGGCAAAGCCGATATTCCGTAACCCGAGAGGAGATGTTTCATTAGGATGGCCTGCCATCATAGCTGCCGCAGCGAAGCGGTCAGACATTCGCGGAGCAAGCTGGAACACTCCATCACCACCGGCGGAATAACCCATTAAATAGACCTTATCGGGATTAACCCCTTCAAACAATACAGCACTGAGAATCAACTTATCAAAAAAGCTATCAATATGCGCTTCGTGCCATAAATTCCAGGTATTTGTCGGAGCCCGTGGTGCAAGATAAACACCTTCCTCAGGTGAGTACAATCCAATCTGGTTTTTCCATTGCTGATCATTCGCAGCGGCAGATGTATTTCCACCTCCATGCATAGATATATAAAGGCTTCGCCCATCAACCGGCTTTTCTCCGAAAATGCGGTAATCGAACTTCATCGATTTATCTCCGAGTTTCATTTCCTTAGAAGACCATTCGGCCTGTAAAGCTTCTTTTTCCCTTTGATAAATATCCTGCAGGATCAATGCTGCTACTTTACTGGCTTCACTCTTATTTAGCTTCCTGGTGGCAAACGGCAAACCGGCCAGATCCTGCCGTTCGGCCACAGGAAGTTCCAGCC
>DATCKB010000447.1:0-3334 GCA_036562505.1 Parasegetibacter sp.
CTGTAATATTCACGTCTTCAAGGATCATTGAATTTCCCTGATAAATGTTAGCATGCCTCAATGATATGATTTCTTCTGCCATAGTGCGAATTTAAAGTAATTCACTTAATCGCACCCCTGAATATTTTTTTGGCATGAATGTTTCTTTTCACTGGGTATCGGCGAGAGTTCTTTGGGGAACGAAGAAATGCTTCTTCCGGTAAATAAATAGGCTGCCTTTAACCAGGGTAAGAATTATATTTTTTTCGGACCAGGCATAATTCATCGTGCATTTCCCGGGCAATGAATCCGTTCCTGTTCTCTGATATGCTGTTTCGTTAACCATTATTCTAATACTATTTCTATGGGAAAAGTTTTGTCATTGAAAATTCGAATACCAGGGTTCCACCGAATATGCCCTCATCAGGGTAAGGCATATTTCGCAGGGTACCGAATTCGAGATTACTTTAAATACAGATCAGCTTCGCGAATTACTTGGGAGTGATACGCTCGTGATTCGGGAGATCAACAATGAACTATCTACTGATGGTGAAATCTGTAGTTTAAAGGGTGCGCTGATGGACATGATCCACCAGCACATTTCCTCCGCAAAACAGGCTGTCAACTGATTTATTTTTTCAGCATTTTTCCTATTGAAATTCCAAATACACTGGTGTAAACCTTGGTTTCGTCACTGGCGTAGCGCGAATGACTGAATAAGTTGTTTAACCCTCTTGTGTAATTGGCTGAAATAAAGAGACCATCCATGATCTGATAACCCGCTATTAAATTGAGGCCGATTTCCAGATGTTTGATTCCGAAACGACCAGTATTGTCTTTGTCGTACACATCGTATTTATCTTTGTTATAGATGTAATTCCCACTTAAACCAAAACTCAGGTTAGGTCCCAGTCCTCCGAAAAACTTATCCTTCCTGTATACCACATTCAGTGGCAGATCGAGGGTAATTAGTCTTACTTTCAGTCCGCCTACATCTTCTACTTTAGCCCTTTTAAAAGAAAGAAACAGATGAGGTTCAAAGTCGAGTGTTTCGCTCAGCCTTGTTTTTGCCAGTACGCCGGCATGTACCCCGATATCACTTCCTGAGTACTTTCTGTTGTTAGCTTCTACACGTCCGCCGGTTAAATTTAATCCGCCTTTGATACCCCAGGTTAAATCCTGCGAATTCACCGCAAAATAGCAGCAAATAAGAAAAATGGAAACAAGCGTTTTTTTCATTTTGAATGTTTTAGATGATGACCAGGTTTTCGGGAACATACCAGCATTTTTCAGGGATACAACCAGATTGTTCCCGAGCCATTTCATTGGTACAAATCAGGAAAGGATTCCAACGGATACATAGAGTAAGCAAACTTCAACCAATAAAGTTTTGAAGTCAATACTCCATTTGGATTATATGGTTTAGTTTCAATACATTGGCTACATTTGAATTGCATCAAAATGCATTACGCTGATGTATTTGCCCCGTTTCACGTACTTACTGACTGTTCTTATTTTGAGTTTCCTTTCTCAGACCGGCGTTTCTCAAACGAAGTATGCCGACAGCATAAGAACAATGCTTTATCGTGAAACCAATTCGGAAAAGCAATTGAAATGGGTGTTGGCATTATGCGAAGAACCGGATAACCTGAACCGCGACTCACTCGATTACTATGCGATGCTTGCTAAACAATTGTCGGTAGCGCATGGCACCAAACGTCAGAAACTTCAGGCTGAGTTGGCTCATGCTCATTCTTATTTTCGCTGGGGCTGGCTAGACAGCACCCTATCCGTAATCGAGGGAGCACTGGAAAAAATTAAAGTGGAGGAAAATAATGTCCGGGACCTTTATTTTAAACTACTCAGACTAAAGGCATTAAGCTACGGAGGATGGTCGATGTATTCCGATGCCTTATCGGTTCTATATAAAATCATGGCTGAGGCGGAGCAGTATCGCGACACACTTGCGCTGGCTACGTCCGCCAATACAATTGGTTCAATTGCCATCGCAAGAGGAAATTCTGCCGAAGCTGAAAACTGGATTAAAAAAGCATTGGCTTATTGCAGAACGCACACTAAACTTCAACCTACAATAGCTGCATGCTATATTAATTGGGCAAGTGTATTAAGCGACAGAAATAGCACTGATTCAGCCATGTATTTTCTGGATAAAGCTATATCTGTCTGCAGGCGCTCAGAAAGTCTTTATCCACTGGCAACTGCATTGCAAATCAAATCCAATCTGCTTGTTCAACTCGGACAACAGGCATCTCACGATTCGGTGCTGAGAGATAAACTATTCAGGGAGGCCGAAAATGCTTTACAGGAGATGTTTGACATCCGGAGAAAAACTAATAGTGTAGCAATCATCATTGATGACAACCTCAGTCTGGCAAGGTTTTATGCCGGAACGGGTCAGCTGGAAAAAGCCATTGAAGTTTGCCGGAGCGGCTTACTGACAGGTAATGTTTATGAAAAAGCTGAGAGCGAGGGAAAGGTTTTTAACAACAGGATTAATACCAGACTTCCGTATTTAGAAGCTTTGGCAGGTTTCTACAAAGAGGCAGGTGATTATACCCTCTACGAGGAAACACTGGAACAGGTGATAGCAGCAAAAGATTCATTCAATAGGGCAAATTCTGCAGATGCCATTGCAGAACTTCAAACGCAATATGAAGCGCAGAGGAAAGAAAATATTATTATGCAACAGCGTTTGAATCTGGTCAGGAAGAATAGTCTTTTTTATAGTATCCTGGCTGGTGTTGCATTGGTTATTCTTTTTGCTGTCATTATATTCCGACAATACCGGGCGCAGCAAAAGGAAAAACTTGCCCGGGCAATAGATGCTGAAAAGCTGGCTACGGCGCAGGCAGTTGCTTCGGCAGAAGAGAAAGAAAGGGTGAGAATAGCTGCCGATTTGCACGATAACCTTGGTGTTCATGCTAACGCCATTTTATATGGCACTCAATTATTGCAGCAGGAAAAGGGTGATCCTGAAACACTTGTTGACAACCTTCATGATACTGCAAGAAATATGCTCCTTTGCCTTCGCGAAACCTTATGGGTATTAAAAAATAAGGAAGTAAACGGTGCAGAACTGTGGTTGCGAATCATCCAGTTTGCCCAACAGGTGTCCCGACATCATTCCAAACTAAGCGTTACGACCTCCGGTATGGCACCTGCAAATTTTCATCTGAAACCCGGGTTAGCATTGAATGCCGTACTGATTGTGCAGAAAGCAGTAACCAATGTTGTCAGGCATGAAACGTCAGACAAAATTTCGATTGTAAGCAGATTTGATGAGAAAGAATGGAAGATCTCCATTGTGGACTACCGAAACAGAACTGAGCAAGGG
>DATCKB010000492.1:0-3103 GCA_036562505.1 Parasegetibacter sp.
AACGAAAGCAAGACCCATCATCACAAGAGGGCTTTAGTGCTTACAGCCCGTAAGGCGGTAAGGTTAGTCTTCGCTCTGCTGCGCGATGAAAAACTTTACAATCCATCCGCCAGGAAAGGAGATGTTAGTTTAAACTAAGACCGATTTCCTAATTTACATTTATGTTAATTATTACCATGCCGCCTAGGTGATGGTTAGCTTTGCTATGCCCTTTTTGGGGTTTAAATAGCTAAAAAATTTTCAACTTTTTTCGAATCCCCCCTTGACATATTACCGAATTACTTTTTAACGCCGTGTAGGCTGTGAAAAGAACTTCATTTGATGTGTATGTCACTTCAGGAGCTCCCTTTGAAGCTTCATCTCCACTTTACTTTATAAACAAGTTTTATATCCTAACATCCATTAATACAACTCTCAAAAAAGGCTAACTTTCAAAAAGTCTAATACCATTTTCAGCTTACAACTTCACTCTGGAAAGCTTCACCTGTCAATTATTGTGTAATTGTATAGTATACTATACTCAAAGTTATACTCATAGCTATTGGTTATGTTTGTGTTATTCAATCACTTCTCGAGAAGGTTAACAATCATTGGCGTATAATTAATTCATTTATATTGAGATAATAAAATGAAGAAATATACCTGACCATTTGCTCATATCAAACAAAATTGTATACACTATATAATACCGAATGAAAACTTTGCTTCTTATAAGCGGTTTCTCAACAACCTCTTCCCTCTACACATTTATATTCATAAGCGCTACCGATTATTACATAAACATTGCCACACACCAATCAATAGAGGTTATTCCAAGTCTGATTCTCTATTATAACTCACAAAAAAAATATACCCAGCTCATGAGAAGTGACACACTTATCAGAGTCCACACAACCTCTCTAACACAGGCTTGCATCTAAACGAATCCTTCACAACTTTCATTTGCTTCTTTGACGAGGTTCATCGCTATATCAGAAGTGTTTCTGTTAAAATATATCAAAGACTCATTTTTTCAGGGGATTTCATTGCTGATTTGCCAAAACTCTCATCTGCCTTAGGTCCCTACTCATGTCATTTATTCAACTTAATTATATATTATCAAATATTATAAGCGTTGTCAATATTTTTTCAGAAATTTGTCCACGGGGGCGAGTTGTAAAATTAAATTGATACTAAAAATGATAAACCATAGTGAAAGTGAAACTGCTGCCCTATACGAGGAAAGGCAGCAGTTTCACTTATCTACCTATAATCTAGCTTGTAATATTTCTGATCGTCTCCCTGGCCGCTTCAATCATTTCTACGGCCTGCCCTTCAGCCAATTTCCCTGCATTTCTAAAACCATTGACCTGATTAATAAAGGCATTCAACATATTTACTGCTTGCTGAGGCTTCGACTGCGAAATAAATTTTTCTGCATTGTCCAATTTCACCGTCAAAGCATTCTTATTGCCACCATTAAGAGCCAGACTTTTAACCATTTCTTTAAGGTCATCGATTCGGTTTCTGTATTCTACGATCACGGTGGCCATAGCCTTTTCAACGCAACCTTCTATCGTTCCCCTCACTGTAAAAACTCCCGGGCCATCATTTCCGTACATATTCGGATCAATTGCCTCCCATACCACCGAGCGCTCCTCTGCCTTAATTCCTGTGGCGTTGTAATTCACATATACAGTCACCGTTTCGGGAAGTACGGGAGCGACTCCGGATACAGTTTGAACCGACACATCTGCAATGCCTCTAATTTTACTCTTTGAGAAAAACCAGTCAATCAGCTTGCCTCGTTCCGGATGGGTATATTCATTATACACTGGAAGCCAAACTGAATGCCCTGCAAATTTCCAACCGTTATAGGGAGGCTCGTATAAACGGCTTTCGGGTAAAACAGTCAACATGGAGTCGTACCAATACTGGCTATAAGTTTCATAAGTTCCGACTACAAAGTTCAATAAGAAATCCTCAGCGTCCACAAAAGTCCAAAGGGGCAAATAGGCCACCGCTTTAGCTTCATCCGCATTTCGGGGGCCGCCCGCAGGGCAAAGCGGTGCAGCAGCAGCCGGCACCTCGGGAAACGTCCGTAGGAATGTCCATGTGGAAGCCCCACCCATGGAAAACCCTGTTATATAGATGCGATTGGGGTCAACCTTTCCGTCTGCTATCATTTGATCTATGATTCCCTTGACCTTTTCCATATCAGCGGGGGTTATGGCATTACGGGGTGCAAGAACATGGCACGGATACTTTGCCTGATTTTCGGGGTTAGCCCATACAGTGCCTCCATTGCTGAATCTAATAGGAGTGTAGATGTCGTTGCCCTGCCCGCCACCGTGGAAGAAAACTACCAACGGAAGGGGTTCCTGAACATCTTCGTTGAGAAAATAGCTGTAATCCAATCCGTCATAGTTATCGTACCTATACTTATCGAGAACTGGGCTCACGGCGCCAACCTGCTCAAATGCCTGCGGGATTATTATGGACCCATCTACGCATTTGATTCCGGAGCCTTTATATGTAATGGTATATTGTGAATCAAGGGTATATCCACCTTCGGTTGTGGTGCCACCATCGCCCCATCCCACATCATGAAAATCAATAATGATGTAACGTCCGGTATCAGAAGGATATCCAATATCATTTACTTGGCTCACATAGACATCAATGATTTCCCTAGGACCATCATATGCTACAAAATTTGGGTCAACTATTCTTGTGGAACGTACGTGTGTCTCAAAATCAGAAACAGATAGCGAAGAGCCAATTACCTCTTTGCCGGCATCAATGATAAGAGCATCAACGCGTTCCTCAAAAGCAAAGTTGGTCTTCCTAAGAATAAATGGTAAAATCGTATTAGACGCTCCCTCTACTCTTAGTGGAATTAGATTGAATACCATAATAAGGAAGGCCAACCCCATTACAACAAATTTTTTCCCGCACATAACTTAATTCAACCTCCCTTTCTATCCTTTCTCATATACTCACCTAACACACAATCAATGAAACCACCCCCACTTTATATATTCCAATTCGTTATTGTCCTTTACAATATTGGTTATTATATGATTTGCTATTACATGTAATTTTAGATGAGTTTTACAATAAA
>DATCKB010000460.1:0-5373 GCA_036562505.1 Parasegetibacter sp.
GGAGACGGGGAGCGGCGGGTGCCAGTCGGGTTTATATCTTAAATGTTTTTGCGGAAGCGTTTTACTTGTTTCCCGGTGCATAACAAACATTTTTTAGCGAAGTGAAATTAGTATCAGGTGGAGGTGCACGAAAGGGTATTAAAACGGCCGGAAGAGACAGAAAATAACGGCGTTGAATAGCGGGAAACTTATTTCTGCTAACCGATTATTGTGTATTTTCGAAGGAGCAAGCCGAAAGTTAATTTATCTAATTCAAATATTTATGCAGATACTGGTTCCCTTCGATTTTTCTGAAAATGCTGTTCGTGCGCTTGATCAGGCATTGGTGATTGCACAGCATTCGGGTGCAACAGTGGATGTTTTACACATCACCAATCAGGCGGTGATGAAAGAATATCCGGCAGAATGGCATTACGATAAACCAAATCTGAACAGTTTGGAAGAACGGGTTCAAAACCAGATTCGGGCCAGGGTAGAACAGCTCTCAGGAACTGAACTTGTATCCGTGAAAATCACAGTAAAGGAGAGTGTGTTTATCTCGGGAGGAGTAATTAGTCATATGCTTCATACCAGGGCAGATTTACTTTTGATGGGAACCCACGGGATGTCTGCCAGAATGGAAAAAATTCTGGGAAGTAACACATCTTCGATTATCAATCACGCTTTGTTTCCTGTAATGGCTATTCCTTCGAAATGGAAAGCTATCAGGATTAAAACAATTGTAGCTGCAGTTGAATTGACTAATCTGAATAAACTAGCCGAAACACTGAAATCATGGGCGAAAAAATTAGGTGCTCATTTAAAAGTAGTTGAATTCAGTATCGTTCCGGAAGTTGAGCTTTCAGACACTTACGTGGGCGATACGGGTATTCCTGCAGCAGATATTTCTATAGTTAAATCAGATCCGGATCTTTCATTGGCAAAAAACATCACTCAATATACTGCTTCATTTCACGACGCGGTCTGCGCAATGTTTGTACACGAGCGTACATTTTTTGAGAAAATATTCGACTCCAGTATTTCAGAAAAGGTTTCGGGAATGATTAATATTCCCTTACTGGCACTACCAGCCGGTAAGAATTAAAAAAAGATGTTTCTGAATTCAGGTTACTACCCGGTTCCGGAAACATCTGTTTGTATATACTGATTGAGCCTGATGCGGCCAACAGTGAATCAGCAGATTTTGAAAATTCTTATCTGAATCGCGAGCTCACTTTAAGCTCTTTGCTTCCTGCGACATACTCGTAGAAACCTTCTCCCGACTTAACCCCTAATTTACCTGCCGTAACCATGTTAATCAATAAAGGACAGGGAGTATATTTAGGAAGACCTAACCCATCATGCAGTACGCGTAAAATAGACAGACAAACATCGAGCCCGATGAAATCTGCCAGCTGTAATGGTCCCATCGGATGAGCCATACCCAGTTTCATAATCTGATCAATTTCTTCTACACCGGCTACACCTTCATACAAACTATAAATAGCTTCATTGATCATCGGCATCAGTATGCGATTGGCAATAAAGCCCGGATAATCATTTACTGTACATGGAACTTTACCCAGCTTAACGGAAAGTTCTGTGATAGTGTCGGAAACTTCTTTGGAAGTGGCATAACCATTGATTATTTCTACCAGCTTCATTACAGGAACGGGGTTCATGAAATGCATTCCGATAACCTGACTGGGGCGCGAAGTAGCGGCGGCAATTTTTGTGATAGAAATAGATGATGTATTGGAAGCAAGAATAGCATTTTTTGGAGCTGCAGTGTCGAGCTGGCGGAAAATATTAAGCTTCAGATCTACGTTTTCGGTAGCTGCTTCTACAACGAGGTCTGCATTAGCAACGCCGGTAGCAATATCTGTGAATGTAGTGATATTGGAAAGTATGGAAGCTTTTTCCTCTTCTTTTACCAGTCCCTTTGCCACCTGACGGTCGATATTCTTTGAAATCGTCTGGATAGCTTTGTCGAGCTGCTGTTGCTGAACATCGATCAGATTTACTGTATAACCTGACTGTGCGAAGACATGAGCAATACCATTACCCATGGTACCCGCCCCGATAACTGAAATGTTTTTCATTTTTACGTCGAAGTTGAAATTTTTGAGGGCCAAAAGTACTCAGGAAAAATGCAAAATTCAAAAGTAACTAGTTCTTCTTTTTGTAGTCGCCCCGTTTCCAGGCTTTGATAAATTCATTCCATGCAAAAGGGTTCAGGATATTCTGGGGAGGTGCCTGACCGCTGTAGTAGTATTTCTGATTGTTCTGACGAAGGGAGTAGTTGGCAGCTTCACCACCATCATATGGCGTTGTGCGCTGCAGAATCCTTAATTTGGCTGCATTCGTATTTTGACGGGCGATTTCAATTTCGTCATCCGGTACATCTGCGTTCACAAAATCCCGTTCAAACTGTTGCGGTGTCGGTCGGGGTTTAATAATCGTCACCGGAAGATAACTGGTATCTTCAATCATCAACTGAATTACACTTTGCTGATTTCCTTCCAGATCTCTCGGTATTTCAAAAATTTTGGTTTTATAAGAAATATGAGAAAACTCTATAGTATCTCCCTTCATGACAACAATGGAAAACACGCCCGCCTGACTGGTTTGGGTACCGCGGTCGCGTCCCTTCACTACTACGTTTACATTGGGAATTGCTTTCAGGCTGTCTGCCGTCATTACTATTCCATATAATTGTACTACAGAATCTTTGAATCTCTCAAATTGAGCATGTGCTATAAACGGGCTCAACAGAAGGGAAAAAAATATTATTTGTAGCGTTTTCTTCATCTGTTCAAAGATAAGTAGTGAATTCTAAAACAATTTAAATCAATTAACAAATTACCCCTACGATAGTTTAATTTTGCACTCACCAAGTTAATTTAACAAAATCTTCGGCAATGACTACTGAACAGATACTGGACGCTTTAAGAAATGTGCAGGAACCCGACCTTGGAAGGGATATTGTCACATTAAACATGGTTCGTGATATTGAAATTAATGAAAATAATGTGTCCTTCACCGTGGTTTTGACAACCCCCGCGTGTCCGCTGAAGGATCTGATCAGAAACAACTGCGTGAAAGCTGTTCAGGAGCATGTTAATAAAGATGCTGCGGTGCTGGTGAACTTTACTTCAAACACTACCTCAAAACGGGAGGAGAATCGTCCGGTATTGCCGGGTGTAAAAAACATAATTGCTGTGGTATCCGGTAAGGGTGGGGTAGGTAAATCCACCGTTGCAGCAAACCTGGCGCTCGCACTTTCGCAAAGTGGTGCAAAAGTCGGTTTGATGGATGCCGATATTTACGGTCCGAGTGTCCCGATTATGTTTGGTGTTCGCGGTGTCAGACCCATGATGAGAAATATTGACGGAAAGGGGATGATTGAGCCGATCGATAAATACGGAATTCGTCTCATGAGTATAGGGTTACTGGTCGATGATAAAAGTGCCGTGGTCTGGAGAGGTCCGATGGCCAGCAGTGCCATACGCCAGTTTATTACGGATGTTTACTGGGGTGAGCTGGATTATCTGGTAATTGATATGCCACCCGGCACAGGCGATATTCACCTGACTATATTGCAAACCGTGCCTGTAACCGGTGTTATCGTGGTCACTACACCGCAGGATGTTGCTCTGGCTGACGCCAAGAAAGGCATTGCTATGTTCGCACAAACAGAAATTAAAGTGCCTATTATCGGACTGGTAGAGAATATGAGTTATTTTACACCAGCTGAACTGCCCGACAACAAGTATTATATCTTCGGAAAAGAAGGTGGGAAAAAGCTGGCCGAAGAATACGAACTTCCCTTCCTCGGACAATTACCACTGGTACAGTCAATCCGTGAAGGAGGCGATAAAGGGGTTCCGGCAATGATAGGAGAGGATGAGATTTCGAAAGCTGCCTTCGGTCATTTTGCAGCTCAAACCGCAAGAAGTATTTCTATGAGAAATGCGAACATTGAGCCAACAAGGGTGGTAGAGGTTGTACAATAAAATTAACGTCAACCGGTAATTGTAAAGTTTCAGATAAACCGGTTATCAGAAATAACAGCACTCAATTGAAAATTTAATTTTCCAAATCAGCATAAAATGAACAGACAGGAATTGATAGCTCAGATCAGAAAGAAAAAAACTTATCTGTGCGTAGGATTAGATTCAGATATAACAAAAATCCCTCGTCATCTGTTATCCTTTCCTGATCCTGTTTTTGAATTTAACCGGAGAATCATTGATGCTACCAGAGAGTGTTGTGTCAGCTATAAAATCAACACTGCATTTTATGAAAGCCGTGGCATGAAAGGCTGGGAGTCGCTGGAGAGAACTATAAAATATATTCCGGAAACTCATTTCACCATTGCAGATGCCAAAAGAGGCGATATCGGAAACACTTCTGCACATTATGCAAAAACATTTTTTGAAACCTACAATTTCGATGCAGTAACTGTTGCCCCTTATATGGGGGAAGATAGTCTGCGTCCATTTCTGGAGTATAAAGACAAATTCACTATTATACTCGGACTAACATCAAACCCGGGAGCGGCAGATTTTGAGCTGGAAATGATGGGAAATGAGAAACTTTATGAGAAAGTATTAAGAAAAACTTCAGAATGGGGAACCATTAATAATACCATGTATGTTGTGGGGGCTACCCGCGCAGATGAATTTACCAATA
Source organism: Parasegetibacter sp. (assembly GCA_036562505.1). Taxonomy (GTDB): domain Bacteria; phylum Bacteroidota; class Bacteroidia; order Chitinophagales; family Chitinophagaceae; genus Parasegetibacter. The sequence continues at coordinate 4,675 of DATCKB010000460.1, forward strand.
TCAGAAAAATTTTACCTGATCATTTTTATCTTGTTCCCGGAGTAGGGGCTCAGGGTGGAAGTCTGGCTGAGATTTCACAAAAAGCCATGAACGCAGACATAGGCTTGCTGGTCAATGCTTCCAGGGCTGTTATCTTCGCATCCTCCGGCGAAGAGTTTGCTGAAGACGCCGGAAAAGCTGCAAAAGCTCTGGCAGATGAAATGAGTGGTTATATCAGGTAAAATACCACAAAGAATATTTCACTCAGCAATTTTGTGAAATACGCGCCAGCGAGAATGGTCGGACAAGCCGTTCAGGTGTTACATCCCCTCCTTTGTTCTTAAAATGGCGCCCACCAGTTGCTCTGCCCATCTCAGGTGCTCAGTACCCGAATAATGCAGTCCGTCAGGCGCCAGCAGCGATGGATCTTCACCTGCTCTACGCGTTCCTTCTGTTATTTCTATGTAATTGACTCGCTGCTTTTCGCTGATTGTCTGGTTTATACAGTTAAATTCATCAATGGCATTTCGTATTTCGCCTGCATTGCGATCTTTAGCAAAAGGTGTAACACCCCAGTCGGGGATACTCAGCACATACACATTACGGTTTTCTCCGGCCGCAAACTGAATGGCCTGATTTAACAGCGAAGTGAATTCAGTTTCATACTCCGTCGTGCTTAAGCCTCTGTACTGGTTATTTACACCAATCAATAATGTAACC
>DATCKB010000464.1:0-6041 GCA_036562505.1 Parasegetibacter sp.
ATTATATTCTTCAAGTGAAGTCCATTCCACCACATTATTATCACCCTTCTGATAAGCTTTTACGTCAGTCATGTTAACTGGTAATGCGGCGTCTCCGGCGGCAAGGAAATAAGGCTGCTTTTCAACTGAGGAGTAATAAGAAACCGCAGCTCCGGTTCCTGCAAATGATATCAGCGAAATAAATTGTCCGCTTCCGATCGAAGGATCCAATACAACCGGTGCTTCCCAAGCAGTACCATTAACATTGGATGCTATTACATATTTCAATCCGAGAATATCATCGTCGTAGTAAGCAATAGCCGGCTTTCCGTCGATAATTGCCATTGTTCCATACAAACCTACATAATGCCCGCTATTATCGGGCTGAACAGGAGCCGACCAACTGGATCCCGTGTTGTTCGTAGCACGAACGTATTTCATTGTACCATCATACTCATTCATAAATGATATGGCCGGGTTTCCGTTCACTTCTTTCAATGTAATATAAATACAATCATTGCCGCCTGAAGAAATGGTAACCGGACTACCCCAGGAAGAACCGGTGGTGTTTGAGGCAAGAACAAATTTCACCCTTCCGTTATTATCTTCAGCGTACGCTATCGCCGGTCTTCCGTTTATAATCTCAAGGGATATATGTCCGCGTACATAAGGCCCTTCTGAGTTTACCGGGCCATCCACTTTTACCGGTGTTCCCCATGCAGTACCATCGGTATTGGTCGCGCGTACGTAACGAAGCGTCTGGCTATTATCTTCTAAGTAGGCTATCGCCGGATTACCATCTGCAATCTGCATCGACGCATATTTTCCGGATCCATCCTGATTAGCTATTGTAATAGCCGCAGACCAGGAAGTTCCCTGTGCATCGTTAGCAATTGAATATTTAAGTGATCCTTCCCAGGAATTGAAATAAGCCACAGCAGGTTTGCCGTTTACGATTCTCAGGCAAGCGTATTCGCCGCCTCTCGTGTTATCTACTAAAACCGGTGTTCCCCATTGAAGTCCGTTTGCATCAAGTGCTCGTACATAATACAGATAGTTTTCGTCCCCCTTATAATAAACCATCGCTGGTCTTCCATCTACTATCTGGCAGGAAGTATAGGTTCCGATCTCATCGAATACATTGAACGAAGTGGGCGACTCATTCCAAATAGCTCCCGACACATCAGAGCTTATTACGTAGGTTGTACCTTCAGTAAAATAATCTCCGAAAGAAAAGGCAGGTTTTCCATCTACTTCAGTTAATACAATATGACTTGCATAGGAATAAGATGATGTTGTGTAAACGCCGGCATTCCATGATGTTCCGGTTGCGTCAGTTGCTGCTACGAACTTAATTTTACCTTCATAGTTATCCTGGTATGCAATAGCTGGTATACCATTTATTAAACTCATTGAACAGGCTCCGCCTACACCTCCGGGATGGCCTAAATCAAACACATCCGGTGCATTCCATGTCGCTCCGTTTTCGTCCGCGGCCTTGATCATTCTCAGATGACCGTTAGTAACATCATGATAAACAATGACGGGAACTCCATTAATAACTTTCATTGAGGTGAACTCACCTACCCAGTCTTCACTCACATCTAAACGGATTGAGGCACCCCATGATGCTCCGTTTACATCATTTGCTCTGATATACTCCGGATTACCATACTGGAAGTCGAAGCACGCGATCGCAGGATTCCCGTTAACTACTTCCAGTGACAGGAAGTTTCCGACATAGTTACCACTAAGGGTAAGACTAACAGGCGCTTCCCAGCTTGTTCCGGTTGTGTTGTTCGCGCGTACATACCTGATGGTCGCCCGGTTATGATCACGATAGGCAACTGCGGGGTTGCCGTTAATAATTTTCAATGAAATATATTCTGCGAAAGCACTTGTTTCCAGTACCAAAGGTGTTCCCCAACTGGTACCGTTCACGTCGTTGGCGCGCATAAATTCAACGCGGTTTTCATTGAAATATGCTATAGCAGGAAGGCCGTCAACTATTTCCAGAGAGGGATAATCTCCAACATAACCCTGCGACTTTATCGTCACCGGCGTGCCCCAGGTTAGTCCGGCTGCATCATTGGCCCTGACATAAACCAAATCTCCTCTCGACTGATCGAAGGCTACTATAGCCGGCCGGCCATTGACGATACAAACATCACTTGACTTTCTCATGTACCCACCAGTGCCCGTGTTAGTATTTAAAACTTTTACCGGGCTACCCCAGGTCTGCGCGAAAGAGTATTCGGAAATAAAGAGGATAAGCAGGAGAAGTCCTGTTCTTAATGTAATCATAGTTATTTGAATTTGTTAGTTGCGTGCGAAAATAGCTCGCGGCAGCTCCTGACACGAATAAATTGATATTTATCAACAAAATCGTGGAATTAACACCGATATAAGGGGAATCGGAAACGAATCAGGAAGATTGTTCTGTGGAAATTCTACAGGTCAGTTATCAGAAACCGGTAGGTACAGTGGTGTTTAAAAGAAGTTCTTCCAGTCTTTTTGAAGAATCCTGTTCGGTACCTACCAGATGACTGAGCGTAACCTGATTAAGCATTTTATCAACCGTGAACTGAATCATCTGCCAGAGTGATCGAACAGAACAATCTACGGAATTGTTGCAGAGTTTCAGGCTTCCGGCATGAACACCACAGAAAGATGGATCGAACAAAGCACCACCAAGTGCTTTTAATACATCATTAATTATTATCTGATCAGCAGATCTCGAAAGTGTGTATCCGCCTTTATTACCCGGAGAGCTTTTGATAAATCCGGCAATACGAAGTAAACGAGTGAGTTTTGCCACATAAGCATTACTGATTCCCTCTGCTTCACTGAGCTGAGGAATACTTAAGCCTCCTTCGTCTTTACAGGCCGCAATCCGAATGAGTATTCTTAGTCCGTATTCTTCCTGTGAGGTTATCTTCATTTAGCCATCTTCATTTTGAAATCGTCATTAACTATTCTTCATTTACCAGTCAAGGTTTACCGGTTATAGTTTACATAAACCCCAATTCCAGTCTTGCTTCGTCAGACATCATTGATTTGTCCCACGGCGGATTCCAGGTAACTGCAACATGCACGTCATTTACTCCTTCGATAGCCCGAACTTTCTGATCAATCTCCACGGGCAGGGTTTGTGCAGCCGGACAACCAGGTGCTGTCAGCGTCATCAGAATCTGAACATTATTGATAGGTAGGATATCAATCTTATATATCAAACCCAGTTCATAAATGTTTACCGGAAGTTCCGGGTCATAGATGTTTTTTAAAACATCCAACACTTTCTGATATAATTCTGAAGTATCCATCATCATCAATTTTTTTAAACACCCAAGGGGTGATTAATTAATCTGGTACCGATAGTTAGTTCGACTGGCCCGCACCAGCTTCCTGCTGCAGCTTAAATGCCAGTGCAAAATTTTTCATTTGCTTTACCATTGCCAGCAATCCGTTAGACCGGGTTTGGGCAAGATGTGTTCGCATTCCTATCTTATCGATGAACTCGAGTTTTGCTGTCAGAATTTCATCAGGGGTATGGCCCGACAAAACGCGAATCAGCATGCTGATTAATCCCTTTACTATAACTGCATCACTATCCGCCATAAAGAATACACGTCCATCTCTGATTTCTGAAACCAGCCATACGGTCGACTGACAACCCTTTACCTTATTCTCATCTTTTTTATGCACATCATTAAGAACAGGAAGCTTTTTTCCCAGATCAATGATATATTCATATTTATCTTCCCAGGAATCAAAAAGAGAAAACTCTTCAATGATTTCGTTTTCTGTTTCTTCTATGGATTTATAGTTCTGCATTAACATTTCAATTAATCATTCTCACGATAGCATTTTTATCGTCTTCTTAATTCCCGCCACGAGTAAATCGATTTCTCCTTTTGTATTATACATGGCAAACGAAGCTCTGATTGTTCCGGGAATACCGAATCGTTGCATCAGCGGCTGTGTACAATGATTACCGGTCCGTACTGCAATTCCCTGATTATCCAGCAATATAGCTGCATCCTGCGGGTGAATATTTTCCAGCACAAATGAAATAACACTTGCTTTGTTCGTCGCTGTTCCGATGATTCGAAGGCCTTCGATCTGTTGAAGTTGTCCGGTTGCATACTCCAGCAGTTCCTGTTCATAGGCCGCGATTTTCTGCTTTCCAACGGAAGTAACAAAATCAATTGCTGCTTTGAATGCAATTACGTCGGCAATATTCGGAGTACCTGCTTCGTATTTATAAGGAAGATCATTATAGGTTGATCTTTCAAAACTTACTTCTTTAATCATTTCTCCTCCACCCTGGAAGATATTCATTCCCTCAAGCAAATCCTTTCTTCCAAATAACACTCCAACGCCGGTTGGTCCGTAAACTTTATGTGAAGAACATACGAAAAAGTCGCAGTTCATTTGTTGTACATTGATGTCGAGATGTACGGCCGACTGTGCACCATCTATCAGCACCAGTGCGCCTGCCTGATGTGCCAGACTGATGATATCCTCTACAGGATTAATCGTTCCCAGTGCATTGGAAACATGTGCGATGGAAACCAGTCTGGTTCTGGAGTTCAGTAGGCCTTTATATTCCTCCATCAGGAGTTCGCCGTTATCGCTGATTGGAACAACTTTCAGCTTCGCACCTTTCTCCATACATATCACCTGCCAGGGAACGATATTGGAATGATGTTCCATAGTAGAGATAATGATTTCATCTCCTTCCTTAAGGTTTTGTCTGCCCCAGGTATATGCAACCAGATTAATACCTTCAGTAGTTCCTCTGGTGAATATGATTTCCTCTCTTGATGAAGCACCCAGAAATTCGCGTGCTGTATCACGGGCAGCCTCAAACGCAGCAGTTGCTTCTTCAGCCAGTGAATGTATTCCACGGTGAATATTGGCGTTGTATTGAGTATAGTAATTTACCAGAGCATCAATAACTTCCTGAGGTTTTTGCGTAGTGGCGGCATTATCCAGATATACCAGCGGCTTACCTTTCACCAGCCTTTTCAGAATGGGAAAATGCTGGCGGATAGCTTCCACATCATAATCTGCTAAAGTATTTGCGCTGGTTTTTATCATGATTCTGAGTTAAATTCTCTTCTGCAGTAATAATATTTGTGCGCTACCGGTACTCGTATCAGCAAATCCTTAACAACCGAATTCCATGGCCGGCGATCAGTCTCCCTTCTTATATTTCAAACTCCAGTCTTTCACTGATCAGCTGATCTGCATATTCCCGAATGGGAGCCAGGTTAATCTTTTCCAGCACATCCATTGCAAAGCCGTGCAATAATAATGACACAGCTTTTTTCTGAGGAATACCTCTCGCCTGCAGATAGAAAAGCCCCTCCTCGTCCAGTTGTCCAACTGTACAACCATGCGAACACTTCACATCATCAGCAAAAATCTCCAGCTGAGGTTTGGTGTTTACGCTGGCTGTGTCAGACAGCAATATGTTTTTGTTCGACTGAAACGCATTGGTTTTCTGAGCCGGTTGACGTACAAATATCTTCCCATTGAAAACTCCTGTTGCATTATCGTCAAGAATACCCTTGTACAGCTCGTTGCTTTCACAGTTATTCACGATATTATCAACCAGCGTATGATTATCAACGTGAGTATTCCCCCGCTGAATATATAAACCGTATAAGTGAGACTCAGAATGAGATGCTTCCATCAGCATGTTCAGGTTATTCCTGACTATACCACCATTCAGGGTAATACATACGGTATTCACCAGGCTCTTTCCAACCTGACGAATATGTGTAGTGTTGATGTGATTGGCATGCTCCTTATCGTTCTGAATTTTGTAATAAGAAACGTTGGCATCCTGTTCAATCACTATTTCCATTACCTCATTGATAATGCATTCAGAAGTGCCGAGCGTATGATAGGTTTCGGCAATGCTTATTTCCGCATGCGTATCTACATAAACCAGACTTCTGGGTTGAGAAAGGACAGGGCTATTGCGGGTATCGGTGATATTATAAATATATACGGGATGCTCAACAACCTGGTTTCTTTTCACATGTATGAAT
>DATCKB010000467.1:0-4144 GCA_036562505.1 Parasegetibacter sp.
CAGCTGGGCCGTGCATTGGAATATTTTTATCTGGTAAATGAATACGGCAAACCTTATGATTCTGTAACCGCTGACAGAGATCTGGCTGTTCCGTTTGTGACCTCCAACGATGTGTCGCAGATAGTGCCCGATCGCAGCACAGTTCAGGAAATATACGATCATATCATCAGCGATCTGAATGCCGCTATTCCCTATCTGCCAAACGACAACAGTGCAAACCGTTTCCGGGGATCAAAAGCTGCCGCTTACAGTATGCTCGCAAGAGTGTATTTCTACGCAAGAAACTATACCGAAGCGCGGAAGAATGCTGAACTGGCCTTGGAAAGCACGAGAGCGGTGATGATCGACTATAATGGCACCATGCCGACCAGTGATCTGCTGAGTATCAGGGCAGACGTGATTTACGGAAGAATGGCCCTGGGAACCCTTACGCCGACGCTAGATTATCTTCGGTCATTCGCACCTGGCGATCATCGTATAAGAAAATGGCATTACAGCACCGAAGGCTATGCCTTCAATACACGTGGTGCTACCTTCTTCATGCCAGCCTATGTAACGCCAGCTTTAGTTTATGTTAACATGGGAACCTCGGTACAGGAAATGAAGCTGATTGTGGCAGAAGCTGCAGCAAGAAGCAATGATCTGGACGTTGCCCTTGAGCAATTAGATGAGGTGAGACAGGCTCGGATAGCCACTGCTTGTTATGTGCCTTTCCAATCATCAGATAAAGACGCGGTATTAGCTGAGGTGTTAAAAGAAAGATATCATGAGCTGGGTTATGTGGGACTCCGTTGGTTTGATATGCGTAGACTGGATAAAGAAAACAGAATGTCAGCGGTAAATCGCTATGATGGTCAGGGAAATATCATAGCTACTCTGGAACCTCACAGTGATCGCTACACGCTTCAGATACCTACACAGGTAATCAGCTTTAATCCGGGCATGAAACAAAATCCCTAACCAACAAATTGGATAACAATGCGTAAACTTAATATAGCAATAATATTTTCCACTTTAGTGTGGCTTACGGCCTGTAAGCGCGATGATGCACCGGTTGTTCTGCCTCAGCAAAGTGTAGGGTTTCAGCAAAATACTGAAAAAGACACTATTGAAGTGCCTCTCTCCATCCTGAAAGACTCTACTTTAGTGTATGGATTTAAGGCAGCCTTGTCGGGTACTGTGGCTCCAAAAGATGTAATCGTAACATTTGCAGTAGATACCACCAAAATTGCTGACTATCGTGCGGAATACGGGGAGGCCATGCTTCTCCCCTCAAATGTGTACTTGTTCTTTAAAAATACCAGTAGAATTCCTGCAGGCGGTACTGTTTCTGACTCAGCTCAACTGAACATCGGACAGCAGACCAGGTTAATCGAATACTCCACCTATGTGTTGCCTGTAGTCATTCAGTCTGTCAATGGACGAATTGACGGAACTGCCACCGAACGTGTCATCTACATGGTGTTTAAAACAGGAAAACCGTTGGTGATTAACAAAACCGGGTGGGCAATTGCGAGCTATTCGTCTCATTTTAGCAATTTCCAGCCTTCAAACCTACTGGATGCCAACACCACCCTCACCTACTGGGCTTCAAATATTGCTGAGCAGATGCCCCAGTATGTGACTATTAACTTTAACAGAGATATCCTATTCTCGGGTATGAGCTACTCCCTTCCGAACGCGTTGAGCTATCCCAGTCTCGGCGGCTATCCTACGCTGTTTCGGATTGAAACGAGTATGAATGGAACCAACTGGACGGATCACGGCACATTCACCGGAACTATAGTAGCAAATAAACAGACAGTAGATCTGGGACCGACCACAGCAAGGTATCTGCGGTATACGATTCTGGAATGTGTCAAATATGCAAATTCCTATGAGGCTGTCTTTATTAGTGATATTTCATTGATTCCATAATTGATTGATTGATTGAATAATAATTCCATAATCGATTGATTGAATAAATAAATCCATAATCAATTGATTCAACAATAATTCCATAATCGATTGATTCAATAATTAATTCATTGATTTTTCGATTTCATAATTGATTTCCATATCAATTCCTTTCCAACGGGTGCGTGCATGCACGCGCCCGCTTTCTTGTAATAGCTTTAAAATTAAACGATGATCAAAAACATGATTCTGGCAGCAACCTGTTGTCTGCCCCTTGCTTTATCCGCTCAAAAAGGATATATCATAAAGGGAAAAATAGGGCAACTTAACGCACCGGCGAAAGTATATCTGAGTTATACGGATGATGGCAATAAATTCTTAGATTCCGCCATAATACGCAAAGGAAACTTCAAATTTAAAGGCAGGCTGAAAGCCCCGGTTGTGGCCACTTTTATCGTCAAACATTCTGATGGCGAGCCTTCCCATCGCTCACGTCCTGATCAGCTAAGTTTCTATATTGAAAATTCCAGAATAACGCTAACCACTACCCGTGATTCACTGATCTACGCATCCATTAAAGGCTCAATGACCAATGATGATGAGAAAAGGTTACGGGAAATGCAGAGGCCGTTTAAAAAAACTGCAGATTCAATTGTAGCTGTATATAACAAGCTAAGTCCCGAAGAGCGAAAAGATACGGCATGGATAAATTCCATCAGACCCATTATGCAGAGTAATGAAGAGATGTATTATAACACTACCCGCGCTTTTATTGAAGCCAACCCTGATTCCTATATTTCTCTGATCACTTTTAACGAAACCGACCTGGGTTACAATTTCAATCCGGATACGGCGGAAGCCAGGTTTCTTCGCTATTTCCCTGAGGCACTCAGACAAACACCCGCAGGAAAAAAGATAGCTTCCGCAATTGATACCGGAAAAAAAACTAATGTGGGTGTACTGGCCATGGACTTTCAACAGAATGATACCACGGGCAAAGCAGTTCGCTTGTCTGACTTCCGTGGCAAATATGTATTGCTTGATTTCTGGGCTTCATGGTGTGTTCCCTGTCGTGCTGAAAATCCTGTAATGCTTGCCGCGTACAATAAGTACAAAGACAAAAACTTTACTATTCTAGGCGTATCGCTGGATGAGGAAGACGGGAGAAAAGCCTGGCTAGGAGCGGTAAAACATGATAAATTACCATGGACACAAATCTCTGATTTGAAGGGTTTCAACAGTGAAGCGGCCGTACTTTATGGAATCAAAGCTATTCCGGCGAACTTCCTGATCGATCCGAACGGAAGAATCATTGCAAGAAATCTCCGCGGGCCGGATCTGGAAAATAAGTTAAGCGAGATTTTTTCCAATTAACCCGCATCAATGAATCCTTTGGTACTGATATTCTGAAAATAACCGGCTGTCAGCCGTAGAACCTCCTCGCTTCTGCCGCGGGGGTTTAACCTGCTAACCGAGATCATTGTTGGAATTGTACTTACAATTCCAACAATGCTTTCACAGGATCTTTCCCAAAAAGTAATTGCTCAGGATTTTCCAATAATTCTTTTACACGAACCAGGAAGCTCACTGATTCACGCCCGTCAATAATCCGGTGATCGTAACTAAGTGCTACGTACATCATCGGACGAATGACGATTTGTCCGTCAACTACAACGGGTCTTTCCTGAATCTTATGCATTCCTAAGATAGCAGACTGTGGAAGGTTGATGATCGGGGTTGACATCAGCGATCCGAAAACCCCACCGTTAGTAATAGTGAAAGTTCCTCCCTGCATTTCTTCCATGCTCAGTTTATTTTCTCTCGCTTTGGTTGCCAGCTCCACTACCTTTTTTTCAATTTCAAACATACTCAGGCTCTCCGCATTCCGAATAACCGGAACAACTAAACCTTTGGGAGCAGACACAGCTATAGAAATATCGCAATAGCTATGATAAACTAATTCATCTCCATCGATATATGCATTCACAGCCGGCCACTCCTGCAAGGCATAAGTACAGGCTTTGGTAAAGAAGCTCATGAAGCCCAGATTCACACCATGAGTCTCCTTGAACTTGTCTTTATACTTAGAGCGCAGTGCCATGATGCGACTCATATCCACTTCGTTGAACGTGGTGAGCATCGCTGTAGTATTCTTCGCTTCCACCAGTCTTCTGGAAATGGTTTTGCGAAGATTACTCATCTTTTCTTTTTTTGCATCGCGATTAAACAATGCGGTTCCCGGCTTTCT
>DATCKB010000468.1:0-4407 GCA_036562505.1 Parasegetibacter sp.
GTTCATAACTAATCACAATATATCACCTCAAGATGATGATACAACGAGTACATATAATCTGTCAAATGCTAATAATAATCTTTAAAAAAGTAAAAAAAATTTTTAAAAAAGTATTGACAAAATGCAAATTCGGTATTATAATTTAAACTGTAAGGTGAACATTGAAAACTGAATACAGAGGCACGAAGTACGGGGAACAACCCAGGCCAAGACCTAAGGGGCTGGCGAAAGCCAAACCGGAACTGAAGCCGAACGCAAGCGACGACCTGCAGAAAGTGCAGCGAGCGGCAATATCGGTGGATGGTCCAGCGAGACAGCAAGGGCGAGAGATCAGGATATCCAGTAGTCAGCGACCTGGCGAGCGGGGAAAACGGACCGGAAACGTGCGGCGAAAGCCAAACAGAACCCGTCGCGGCAAAGCCGCCTGACGAGCTCCTGAGATGGAGCGAAACGGGGAAAGAAAGGGGTTTAATAATGAAGTATGTAATCATCGATAGACAAACAGGAAAAATAGTTGGTGAATATACTAACAGAAAAATAGCTCGGAATAGAGCCGACAAACTCGACAATCAATACGGTGGATATCGATATCTGGTGAAAATAGCAAAAAGATGTAACGAATGCCTTGAATGTCACAACTTTTGCAATGGCTGCGACGGCGACATTGAGCCATGCGAGGCTTTCGAGTATGAAACACGTTGAAAAGTCCCGAGGTTGCCGGGTTTATCCCGGGGTGGCAAGATTCCACCGGCCGAAAGGCTCAACGCTTACAGACTTTATGAGATTGAAAAATTTTAGGGAGGTTTTGAATATGAAAAAGATGAATTTTGATTTTTTGAAAACATTCGATGAAAAGAAGGTTTTCACCGACACCGCATGGGTTGCAGAAAACGATCCGGAAGTATACGACAGGTTGCATGAGCTGATGGAAGGATTCGTTGCAGACGAATCCAATCAGACCACACAAGATGATCTTGAATCTTTCGAGAGTGGGAAATGGTGTGTTGAATATTGCTTCACTGAAAACGACGGAAATCTCACGGTTCGCATCTATGCTGGCGAAACCTGGCATGATGTGGCCAATCAGCCGCCGTGGCTGGAAGAAACAGTCACGGTTGAGGATTTCAAGGAAAACTATCCCTACCAGAAATACATTGAGAGATTGGAAGATTGAATAGGGCAAGGTCCAGCCTCGTGAAAGCCGAGGCCGCCGGGAAACCGGCGCGACGCTCAACCTATAGCCTATATGAATGGAGGGAATAAATCATGAAGTGGAAAGCGTATTACCATATTGGAACGGAATGGGGCGATGACGTAGAGACACAGAGCATCATCTTCGAGGCTCCCGCAAATATTCGGGCGGCCCTGGAAAAGGCAGAAAGCCTTATCCCGCAGGGCGCGGAAATCGAGGATATAGGGTGTATGTAAGGGTTTATCGGCAGTAATTTTAATCCCGGGAATCCGGGGGAACCAAAAGGAGTGCCAGACGAATAATCGGATGTCGGGCGTTGGCCCACATCTGATGATTAGCAGAGTGACGCCGGTCTATCCGGCGGTAATGCACCCCGAAAGGGCCGGTCACAAGTCCGGAGAAGGGAGGGAAAGAAGGATGAATTACACTATCGCAAGCCTTAACGATGTTAATTTTGGTCAAGTATTAACTTTAGACAAAAACGGCAACAAGTATACTGTTGGACTGTACAACGAGGAAACTAAAGAATATACTCACAAAAGTTTTGACAGCATAGGTGAGGCATACGCGATTTTTGAAAAAATGTCTCGTTGCATATGTTTTGGCGAATACAGCTATAGCGACAGAAAGGCAATGATAAAATAATCCCCTTCTGCGTCGCAAGCATCCGGGGATTATAACAGCACAAGGCCGTCAGTAAAATTATACTGCTGGCGACCTCCGGAGTCAAGATTGGAGGGAAAATCATGAAAATTAAAGTAGGTACATTGTTTATTGCAAAAGACAAGCTCGGGAATCAGTACACATACAGGCTTGACAGTATCAACCCTTTTGATACATCTAGGAAATTCATCCTCGCCAACCTGACGAACGACACCGAAACTAGGGTTGAGGCTGAATGGTTTCGGCAAAGGCAAATTAAGGTAATAGGCTAATTAAAATTGATTAAATACCCCGGCGGCTAAAACGGGAAATAAATTTTGCTGTGCCAACGGCAAAACGGGCAAGGAGGTGCCAAATATGGCAAAAAGAATATTTGATATTGAAAAAACAGAAAGATTTCAGGCTGGCATGAGCACATCTATTGACATACAGCTTGACGACACCGGTTTTGGAAAGGCCATCGTTGAGTGGAAACGGGGGGAAAAGAAAGAATTCCCCGTCAGAAAAGGACAGCGTTTGTATGTGAATATGTGGGGCGGATTTCCTGACGTTCAAGTCTGGGAGCAGCCGAAGCCACCCAAAGACCCTATCATGCGCTTTTTATGGGAACACGGGTTCCAAAAGAAAAAAGTTCTTTCATGGAACGATCCGCAGTTTGTTTCAGAAAAACGCAAAGAGTGGAACGCTCATGAAGTTGAATGGCTCCATTCAAAGGAATTCGGAGCCATCAAAGTCCTTTTCCGCCAGATAGAATGGAAGTCCAGCATGACTGGAAACTGGCGGATAGGTGCAGTACAAAAATTGGCTATTGCTGTTCGTCCCGGTGCTACGCTGGGAGAAGTCCAAGAGGGCTGGGAAGAACTCAAGAAGTTTACCGGCGAAATAGCCGTCATCCCCAGTCCTTCTTGGGGGATATGAAGGAGGAAATATGCAAGCGTCATATCAGAAACTGCTTGAAGTGGCCCAGCGGTTTTTGAAACGGCGGGCCACCATTTCCGAACTCAGGGCGGCGGTTCGGGAATGTGAAAAAGAAGCTGCCCCGGCGAAAACTTGCGGCGGCAAGTGTGGGAATTGAAATCCTGCGCTTGCCGCCTTTTTTCGTTGTTTTTTTTCGGCTTTTAGCGCCTGGTTATCTTGTTTGTAGCGAACAGAAAAAAGAATCTCCATCAGAGCATCATGAGCCGAAGATAGAAAAGATAGAGAACAGCGCTATCAGCCTTGAAAATGTTGCGTTTCAGGCATTTCGGCGTTTTACCTCGTCGAAAGCGCAGCAGACATTCCAAGGCATTTTTTGACCAACATTGACTAATTGGGCTGGACTTATCTAACTTTTCTATCCTATATCTGTGTGGGGTTTATTAGAGCTATCAGAGATTCTTAGGGGCGGGTTTATGGAAGCGCCGGGAAATTCATAGGATTAATTAGGATTGGAGGGGATATATATGACCAATTCTGCCGCAATCGGCTATGCCATCATGGCCGCGAAAAACCTGCAAATAGACAAGGAAACAATCAAGCAATTGGAGCGCGAAATGTACCGGCTGATGGATCGGGTCGAGGAAGAAAAAGCAGAAAAGGTTTATCAGAACTTTTGAGAAATCCCTGAAAAGAGAAGAACCGGGAATATTCCCGGTTCTGAACCCCTCCTTATAGGTAGACTAAATAAAAAGAACAAATGTCCGTTTATAGGAGGTAAATTGTTTCAATTCCTCGTAGGTATGTCTAAATTCTATCATAACTAATTGGATTTTGTCAATATAATCCAGATGGGTTTATGAGAATGCGCTGAGATTCATGGTCCTATCGGAAGGAGGTTATAAATGAATACAAAACAGAAGAACTACAGTTCTATCCATGGAAGCATAAGTAAATTTATGGTACAATAGCAGTTAAGATGATTCGATTTATTGTAAAGGGTTTATCAGCAATTTAAAAGATTCATGGGGATTTTGGAGGTAAATTATGGAACTAAATCTGATACCCTTTGTCGTTGAGGCATTGGGATCAAACAAGCTCATATACAAAGATATCGACAACCTTTATCAGCGATACAAATATGAATTCTACAAAGCCGCAAAGGAAAGCGAATGGTACGAACACCCGATATTCAAAGAAGGTTCGTTGCTGCAAGAAGAATACTGCAAAAAGGTATTAGGTATCCTTGCTGCTGATATTGATGATGACACGGTTTATCAGGACTTTATGAAGCTTGTTCAAAAAGGTTTCCGGTGGACATACGAATATGTGAACAAACGATTTTCAGTCGATGTCGACGAATATACAAGGGCATTCACAAAAAAATATCATGGTGCTACTGATGACAAAGGGATCGGCATTGAACAGCATTTCTGCATATTGCTTTTTCTTGCGTTGAACATGCAGAAAAAGGTCATAGAAAACGAGGTACATCAACGATTTATTAGCTTGCTTTATACCCGCCTACAGCACAGTGAGGGCAATGAAAAAATCAGGATGTCCTATGACAGATTAAAACCTGAAGATATAAAACGGGTCCAGAAGCTGAAGCAGGAACTGTTCAAGAAGTACGGGGG
>DATCKB010000469.1:0-2894 GCA_036562505.1 Parasegetibacter sp.
ATTCATAACACCTTAAAAATTAACGAGTTAAAGAGAGGAAAACCAATATCGAAGAACCATTGTTTAAAAGAAGCCGCAAAGCTACATTAATTCAGATTCATAACAAAAGCGCCTCGGGCAGACATATTATGAAGTGTTATGCCTTCTCTGAAACTGTATTCTCTCCATTTCTCCTGTGCACCTCTCCCGACCTTCACATCCAGAACTACAATTTTGGGTTTGAGATACTTAAGTAATTTCTCAGGTGCGGGAGGTGATTTTTTTGAAATCAGCATTACGTCGATCTCCGCAGGCAGGGGAACCGAAATACCGGCGGGAATTCTATCAGGCCAGTCGAATCCGGAGCGATTATCATATCCTTCATTAATAATCAGTATCTTTTTTTCGCCGGCCAGGATAAAATTTTCATTAATTATTACGCCCTCAAGTGAATTCCTTTTTAAGGCTCTGTAAAGAATATGTGAAGCGCCGGTATGAAAACTGAGAGTTTTTTGGGGCACTGACAATTCTCCTGCCCAAACGCAGTTTCTTCCCTTAAAAATATCGATGGCACAATATGGGGGTGCATAATAAAAAATGATTTCATTTCTTTTTAATGCTGATATAAAATCAAGAGACCGGATTCCAATAAATATTAGAACAGTTACCAGGAGACCGATAAATGCAAAGACCTTTTTTTGCATAATCCAGACGGCTGCGAAGATAATGCCGCCATAAAGAAGGAAACATTGAATGCTATTAATTGAAATTCCATCAGCCACAGCCCACTTCCATGAGTCAATTGCACAAATAAATTTGTTCAGGTAACAGAGTAGAAAATTCGTTACAGTTCCTGTTAATTCGGCAAGAAAGCTGATTGGAGCAAAGATGCAAAGAAGCAGTTCCAGGTATAAAATGATTCCGGATAGAGGAACAGCGACCATATTGGTGATCATAAAAAGCATCGGAAACTGATGAAAGTGGAACAAAATAAGCGGTAGGGTTAAGATCTGAGCCGAAAGGGTGACGGCATTGAGTTTCCACAGACCATCCATCAGTTTGTTGTCAATACACAACAATCCCTGAATAGGTTTCATGAACACAACAATGCTTATCACTGCCGCATAAGACAGCTGGAATCCGGCATCCCAGATTGCCCAGGGGTCATAGCAGAGGAGTAAGAATGCAGATGCTGCGAGGTTGTTGAATATGTTTGATCTGCGGCCCAAACATTCTCCGAGCGAAATAAAACTGAACATTACAGCGGCTCTTAGAATAGAAGGTGCTGCACCTGCTAATAAACTGAATAGCCAAAGTGTCACAATGATTACTACAGTTTTCAGAATCCGGGTAAGGAAGGATGGAGATAGCAGATTGAATATGGTTACAAATATACCGTAGATCATTCCCAGGTGTAAGCCGGATATGGCTATGATATGCACTACGCCTGTATTTGAATAGGCATCAGTCAGTTCTTTATCCAGATGAAAACGGTAGCCGATAAGTAATGCTTCAGCAACACCGGCGGCATGAGGATCACGGACATATTTTCTTAATAATGTAATGATTCGGTCTCTTAACTGAAAAAGATATTGCTTCCATGATCTGCCTTCAAAATCTGAAACTACCAAATAATCATTTTTGTTTAAAAATACCTGATGGTAGAGGTTTTGACGACCACACCATGTTGCAAAATCGAAGGCTCCGGGATTTCCCGGGGACGAAATTCTCTGGAGAGGTTTTTTGATTAATAAAACCCGCCCATATTTATTGAAAACATGAAAGCTGTCTTTTTCAAAATATATAATTAGATTTCCGGTAGAAGGTATGAGCGATCGCTCTCTATTGGTATCATCTCTGTTATTTTTTGCGAGAAATCTGACCTGAGCGGTTGCTTTGTATGATTTCGGTTTTTCAATCAGATCTTCTTCTAGCATAATTACCACCCAGTCGTCTTGCTGGTATAAGTTTAACAGGTGGTTAGCACGTTTATGATGATTCTGTAATTGCATTAACCAGATGCCAAGAGCTGCCATCAATAAATGAATTGCCAGTCCGCCTGTCCAACCTGATACATATAACCATGATTGTTTCAGGAAATTCAGGATAAGCAGTATGGTGCAGGCTGTTCCCGCAAGAACAATAGGAATCCAAGCATCCAGGTTAATCAATGATTGAAGTTTGATGCCTGCAATCAACGGAATGAGTAACCTGAGGAAAGGAGTTTTTTTAAGCGCAGGGTAAAAATTGTTTACCATGCTACTAAATTACCTGTGTGGCTAATGCAGATTTGTAAACATGGGTTCCGAAAATCACCCTGCACACAAAAGAAAAAAGCCCTGCAAATCGGGCCTTTTTCTTTTATTAAATTCGATCGGTCATAGATTATTAAGTCAGGAAACCGATACCGGTTTGATTGAACTCTGAGTTTTTTATTCAGTGTGTTATTTGCTCAGGTACATGCTTCTGTCCTTATACAGTTGTCTGAAATAAGGATCGCGCAAATCTTTAACAAATCGGATAGCCTCACCGGTGGACTTCATTTCGGGTCCCAGTTCTTTATTAACATTAGGGAATTTGTTGAAACTGAACACTGGTTCCTTAATAGCATAGCCTTTCAGTTTTTTCTCAAATTTGAAGTCGGTCAGCTTATGAGTTCCCAGCATAATTTTGGTAGCGATATTCAGGTAAGGAATCTCATATGCTTTAGCAATAAATGGCGTAGTGCGGGATGCGCGCGGATTGGCTTCAATCACATACACCTGTCCGTCTTTAATTGCAAATTGAATATTAATCAGGCCGCGGATGTCTAAAGCGCGGGCGATTTTCTCTGCATAGTTCTCCATTGTGGTAACTACAAGCGGAGTAAGATTAAACGCCGGGAGAACTGCATTACTATCGCCTGAGTGGATACC
>DATCKB010000473.1:0-12323 GCA_036562505.1 Parasegetibacter sp.
TATTTCTTACCAAAACCGGTATCACTGTTTTACAGCATGATGCGAGGGATATGAAAAAACTCGCCGATGCAATTCATGGCGAGAGAGATGCCAGTGATAATAATAACGAAACTCTCGTATTACGGTCACATGCATACGAAGTTACCTTTAAGGATGCCAACTTTCATATGATGGAAGTGGTTCCTGAAAAACCTTCGCCAACTATTTCGAATTATTTCATCGGCAATGATCCATCTAAGTGGGGTTCGGGTTGCCGAATGTTTCAGGCTGTAACCTATAAAAATATCTATCCGAATATTGATGTAAGATTCTACACCGATGGGGGAACATTTAAATATGATTTTCATGTTCATCCCGGAGGCAATCCTGCACGAATAGTTCTGCAGTATAACGGCGTGGATAAAATTAACGTGAAAAAAGGACAACTTATTTTAAATACCTCCACCGGTGAACTGCGCGAACTGGAACCCTACACCTATCAACATAAAAATTCCGAAAGGAACGAAGTCAGCAACCGCTACCTCGTTAATAAAAATGAAGTGAAATTTGACATCAAAGGATATGATCCTGGTACTACTTTAGTTATAGACCCTACTCTGATTTTTTCTACCTTCTCTGGAAGTCGTGCTAATAACTGGGGCTTCACTGCAACCTATGGCCCTGATGGTTCCCTGTATGCAGGTGGTATCGTATTCGGATCAGGGTTTCCTACTACACTGGGTTCTTTTCAAACATCCTACAGAGGAGGTGAAGGGAATGATCCATATGATATGGGGATTATGAAATTTAACCCATCCGGATCTACATTAATTTACGCAACGTATATCGGTGGTGCAAGTGGAAATGAACAACCTCATAGTTTGATTGTGGATGCAGAAGGTAATTTAATTATAGCTGGCAGAACAACATCAGGTGCGAATTATCCTACCACTGCTCCCGTATTCGGACCAGGTGGAGGCGCTGATATTGTGGTAACAAAGTTAAATACGACCGGCTCTGCATTGATTGGTTCCATGCGAATAGGAGGATCCGGAAGTGATGGAGTAAATATTACATCCGAAAAAGAGGGCGTACAATCTCTCTACCGGAATTATGGTGATGACGCGCGCAGTGAGGTGATTCTTGCTCCTGATGGAAGCATTCTGGTAGCGGGGTGTACACAATCTTCGAATTTCCCCACCACGCCCGGAGCCTATCAGTCAACCCCTGCAGGTAAGCAGGATGCAGTTTACCTTCGTCTGAATTCAAATGTTTCAGCTGTATTAAACTCTACATTGCTGGGTGGAACTGAAGATGATGCAGCATTTGTACTGTCTGTCAGCCCACTAAACGGAAATGTTTTCATAGCAGGTGGTACAGCAAGTGACGGACTCGCTACACCTGGAAAATATCAGACTACCTATCAGGGCGGGATATCCGATGGCTTTGTTGCTGAAATGAATATCACCGGTACTGCTTTACTTGGATTCACCTATGTTGGTACAAACGGAGTGGATATTGTTTATGGTATCCAGTTTGATAAACTCGGTTACCCCTATGTGATGGGAACCACAACGGGAGTCTGGCCGGTAGTAAATGCAAATTATTCCTCCCCGGGAGCAAAACAGTTTGTAGGAAAGTTCAACTTTAATATGAGCGGCTGGGTGTATTCCACTGTGTTCGGAACACCGAATTCACCGATTCCTAATATTTCTCCGACAGCTTTTCTGGTCGACCGTTGTGAAAATGTTTATGTCTCAGGGTGGGGTGGTAACCTCAGCAGATTCAACTCCAGCACGATCGGGATGGAAACAACCCCGGATGCATTGAAAAGAAATACTGACGGAATGGATTTTTATTTTATTGTGATAGAACGGAACGCAACAAAACTATTATACGCAACTTTTTTCGGGCAGAACGGAGAGCTCACCGAACACGTTGATGGAGGAACCAGTCGCTTTGATACCAGAGGAGTTATCTACCAGTCTATTTGTGCGAACTGCGGTAGTGCGCCGAAACCCGTATATCCTACCACAGCCGGAGCCTATTCACAGGTCAACCCTTCAAACAATTGTAATCTTGCTGCGCTGAAAATTTCCTTTGATTTCTCCGGAGTAATTGCGGCTCCAAGGGCAACAATAAACGGCGTTAGAGATACGGCAGGTTGTTTACCTCTTGAAGTTACATTTTCTGATACCATTCGCAATGCTGTTTCTTATGAATGGGATTTCGGTGATGGGTCACCGTTAGTGATTGGTCCGGATCATACGGTTACACATACCTTTACTTCTGTAGGAACATTCCGCGTTCGCTTAGTGGCTAGCGATCCATCTTCATGTAATGGAACTGATACTGCCTATATTAATATCAAAGTAGGAAATAATTTAGCTGCGATTGATTTCAATTCCATTAAGCTGGAACCTTGTGAATCGCTTTCGTACCGGTTCACTAATCTTTCGGTAGCGCCTCCCGGAGAGCCTTTCAGTGCCCAATCGTTTATCTGGGATTTTGGCGATAACAGTGCACGCAGAGCAACGGGAACTGAAGATGTCACTCATACCTATGCTGCTCCGGGAACTTACAATGTAAAGTTGATACTTGTAGATCCTGATTATTGTAATTCACCGGATTCACTTACCATTCAGCTCCGGGTGTCACCAATAGTTGACGCGCGTTTTGAAACCCCGGCAGTGGGATGTGTTCCCTATACAGCTGTGTTTGAGAATACCAGTCTTGCAGGTCAAACCTTTGAATGGCATTTTGGTGACGGTACCACTTCCACCGAAGTAAACCCAACACACTTATATTCTACTCCGGGAGTATATACTGTTCGGCTCATTGCGCGCGATCTGTCAACCTGTAACCTTGTTGATGAAACTCAGTTCACGATTACAGTTAGCCCGAATCCTACAGCCGATTTTGCTTTCGCGCCACTTACGCCCGTGGAAAACACTCCGCATGAGTTTTTCAATAATTCCAGCGGTGCAACCAGGTATAAATGGATATTCGGAGATGGTGAGGAATTAACAACTATCAGAAGAGATACAATAGTAAAACATCAGTATAATGCTTCAGGAGTTTTTAACGCTTGTTTAGTAGCATTTAATCAGTTTGGATGCAGCGATACAGCTTGCCGGGAAATCAGAGCGATAGTAACACCACAGGTAGACGTGCCAAATGCATTTGTGCCGCAGGGAAATGCATCGGTGAATAAGGTTTATGTGGTCGGATTCGGAATAGCGAAAATGAATTTCAGGATTTACAACCGCCAGGGTAAACTGGTATTTGAAACAACGGATAAGTCTATTGGATGGGACGGAAGGGTAAACGGCGTTTTGCAACCGATGGATGTGTACACTTATACCCTGGATATTGAGTTTTTTGACGGAACCCGGTCAACAAAAAAGGGTGATATAACGTTAATCAGATAAGAGTACTTTAATCGATAATTTCACAGCTATGGGCAGAAGTGTGAATTTAATTTTGGGGGGGATATTTGAATGGCTGGGTAGTCTGATCCGGAATGGAGGCAGACAACCTCAACCTGTGCCTGTAAAATCAAGATTTGGTGGTACTTTATCTTTTATATTTCTTTTTTGTGCCTTTCTTGTATCAAATTCAATCCTGGCACAGGATCTTCATTTTTCTCAGTTTCACCAATCGCCATTAACCACCAATCCGGCCAACACAGGTTTTATCCCTGATGCTGACTACCGGGTTGGACTAAACTATCGTAATCAATGGTCGTCTATTATGGCAACTCCATATAAAACCATGAGTTTATATGGTGATGCTCAGGTAATGCGCGATCGCTTTGAAAACGGATGGATAGGTTTAGGTGGTGTGATACTCAGAGATGTAGCGGGATCAGGACAACTGACTTCTACAAAAGTTTACGGATCAGTAGCCTACCATCAAATGCTT
Organism: Parasegetibacter sp.; assembly: GCA_036562505.1. Taxonomy (GTDB): domain Bacteria; phylum Bacteroidota; class Bacteroidia; order Chitinophagales; family Chitinophagaceae; genus Parasegetibacter. The sequence continues at coordinate 3,904 of DATCKB010000473.1, forward strand.
GGTTACAGTAGCTTGCTGACAGCCGGTTTTAATATCGGAGTTGCCAATAAACGAATAGATTTTTCAAAACTTACTTTTCCTGATCAGTTTGACGGCAAGTTTTTCGATAATACCATTCCTACTTCTGTTGTGCTCGCAAAAACAAATCTTAGTTATTTCGACATGCAGGCGGGTTTAAATTATGCATGGTTTCCGGATGATAACACTTATCTGAATGGTGGTTTCTCTGTGCATCATATTAATCGTCCGGAAGAGTCTTTTTTTACTGAACAACCGGGCTATGATACAAGGATTCCAAGAAGATATATCGGATTTTTAAACGGAAGTTTCAAGCTGAGTGATATGGTAATTGTGAATCCGAATATATACTTTACTTCACAGGCCACATCCGCCGAACTGGTTGCAGGAGGGTACGCACAATATAACTTGTCGGGCGATGGTGAAACCCAACTGATCGGAGGCTTGTACTACAGACTGAACGATGCAGTGATTCCGATGGCGGGTTTTCAATGGAATAATCTTCGTTTGACATTTTCGTATGATGCTACCATGTCGAACCTCAGACATTATAACGGCATGCGAGGGGCATATGAGTTTTCACTGGTTAAACACGGGTTCTTTACTTCCTTCAGCGGAACAAGAAGACAAGTCCTTTGTCCCACTTTCTAAAAATAATCCGACTTTTACGGAAAATATCTAGTTATGGAATTGGCGGTTCAGCCGGGGAAATTACAATCAACACATATCGAGGCTTTCAGAAAAATTGTTGGCGAAAATTATTTGTTCAATGATCAGGATTCACTTGATATATACGGCCGCGATCAAACGGAACATCTCCATTTTCCGCCCGACCTGGTTTTAAAGCCAGGAACTGCTGAGGAAATCAGCGCTATTATGAAACTGTGTAATCAACATGGTATTCCTGTAACCCCGAGGGGTGCCGGTACGGGGTTAAGCGGCGGAGCCTTACCACATTTAGGAGGGGTGCTCATTTCCACAGAGCGGCTGAATAAAATCATTCATATTGATGAAAAGAACTTACAGGTTACGACTGAGCCCGGCGTCATCACTGAAGTACTGCAAAATGCAGTAAAAGAAAAAGGTCTGTTTTATCCCCCGGATCCCAGCAGCAGGGGGACCTGCTTTATCGGCGGAAATATCGCAGAAAACAGTGGCGGCCCGAAAGCTGTGAAATACGGTGTGGTAAAGGATTATGTCCTCAATCTGGAAATGGTACTACCCACCGGTGAAATCATATGGACGGGTGCTAACGTGATTAAGAATGCAACAGGATACAATCTCACCCAACTGGTAGTGGGTAGTGAAGGAACATTAGGTATTGTGACAAAGGCGGTTCTTCGTTTAATTCCACTTCCTAAATACGATCTACTGATGCTGGTGCCCTTTAAATCGCTGGAGAAAGCAGGAGAGGCAGTCAGCGCTATTTTCAGAGCCGGATTCATACCCAGTGTTCTCGAACTTGTTGAAATTGACGCTTTGCGCATTGTAAAGAATTTCGTTGATAGTTCTGCAGTACCCATTACCGACGACACTGAAGCTCATTTACTGATTGAAGTAGATGGTAATCATCTGGATACACTGATGCTTGAAATGGAAGCAATAGCCAATCTGCTGGCGGATTTTGGAGCCGGTGAAATATTTTTCGCTGACGATTCAAAGCAGAAGGAAGAGTTATGGAAGTTAAGAAGAAGGGTAGCAGAAGCCGTGAAGATTTCGGGGTATACTATCGAAGAAGATACTGTTGTTCCCCGAGCTGAACTTCCCAACCTGATCAGAGGAGTAAAAGCCATTGGAAAAAAATACGATTTTCAGGCGGTGTGCTATGGCCATGCCGGCGACGGAAACCTTCATATCCGTATCAACAAGCCCGGAATCAGTAATAGTCAGGACGACCCGAAAATGATTGAAGGATTAAGAGCCTTATTTACACTGGTAAAAAGTCTGGGTGGAACCATCAGCGGTGAACATGGCATCGGACTGATTCAGAAAAGTTATATGGATATTGTTTTTGAAGAAACGCAATTAAGATTGATGCGACAGATAAAAGCAGCATTCGACCCCAACGGAATTTTGAATATGGGAAAAGTATTTGATTAATTAACTAAAAACATCAGCACATGAAGTTTGCGAAATTTTTGTTCCTGGCAGTATTTCTGTTTTTGGGCCTGACTGATATAAGCGCGCAAAACCGCGGAAACAATGAGGGTGGATTTGATGCTTCCCGTTTGTTTCTGGGAGGAAATTTCGGTGCATCATTCGGTGATTATACCCTCGTAAACATTTCTCCCCAGTTGGGTTACCGGTTCAGTGATTATTTTGCAGCCGGCGCAGGTGTAGGGTTTCAGTATTTCAGTGTAAAAACACGCAACGCTTATACCGGCGAAGAAATCAACCGTACAAATAACGGGGTAGCCGGATTAAATATATTCGGTAGAGTTTATCCCGTACATTTTCTGTTGATACAGGTTCAGCCTGAAATAAATTATACCTGGGGGAAAGACAAGTACAGAGACAATACCCCCGACCTCAAACTTGAAAGCAAGATGGTTCCATCTTTGCTACTTGGCGGCGGTGTAGCCCTTCCGGCTGGTGCAGGTAGCCTGAATCTGACGATCATGTATGATGTAATTCAGGACCCCCGTTCTCCGTATTCAACCCAACCATTCTTCAATATGGGATACAATTTCGGGTTTTAAAGAAAGGTCAGTTATTGCTTCAGCAGGAGATGATTTTTTTCGGTATTTTCAATTTTTGAAAACCGGATAATATCATTTCATCATAATCATCTGTATGTCCAGTACACTTCTTTTGTCTCTTGTTGTTCTGTATTTTCTGATATTGTTAGTAGTAGCCCATTACACATCAAGGAATTCAAATAATGAATCCTTTTTTATCGGGAACAAGAGTTCAAACTGGATGCTCGTGGCATTTGGTATGATCGGGACCTCCCTTTCAGGAGTAACGTTTGTAAGCGTTCCCGGAACTGTGGGTTCTGCTGCCTTCGGTTATTTTCAGGTGGTGATCGGAAACCTTCTCGGATATTTTCTCATTGCAGGTATTTTATTGCCACTTTATTACAGACTCAACCTAACTTCCATATATAACTACCTTTTGCAGCGTTTTGGTTTTACTTCGTACAAAACCGGAGCAATTTTCTTTATACTTTCCCGAACTCTCGGTGCTACGGCCCGACTGTATCTGGTAATTAATGTGCTGCAGATTTTTATTCTGGATAATATGGGGATTTCATTCGGTACAACCTCATTTGTAATACTTCTGATGATTCTTCTGTATACATTCAGAGGAGGTGTAAAAACGATTGTATGGACGGATACCCTGCAAACGACATTCATGCTATTGGGTCTGGTGGCATGCGTTGTTTATATTACTTCTCATTTCGACTGGTCATTCGGACAAACGATGCAAACACTTAGTGCGAAAGGATTCACCAGAATTTTTAATACCGACTTTAACAGCGCAGGATTCTTTTTAAAGCAGATTCTCGGTGGTGCGTTTATTACTATTGCGATGACCGGACTTGATCAGGAGATGATGCAGAAAAATATCAGTGTACGAACGCTGAAGGATTCGCAGAAGAATATGATCACCTTTAGTATGATTATGGTGGTGGTGAATTTCCTGTTTTTGTTGTTGGGCGGATTGTTGTACCTGTTTGCAGAGCAGAACGGCATTTCTGTTGCACCGGATGATCTGTTCCCCACCGTAGCGCTGCAGTACCTTCCTGAATATATTTCCATCATCTTTATCATCGGATTGATTTCTGCATTGTTTCCAAGTGCAGACGGGGCTATAACTGCGCTGACATCTTCTTTCTGTATTGATATTTTAGGACTCAAGAGAAAAGAAAATCTTTCAGAAGCATCGAAAGTCCGGATCAGGCAAACAGTTCACCTCAGCTTTGCATTGATTTTTTTCCTCTGTATTCTGATTTTCAAATGGGTTGATGATAAGTCGATCATCAACACCATTCTCATATTGGCGGGATATACTTATGGTCCGCTTCTTGGATTGTTCGCATTCGGAATTCTGACAAAGCGAAGGATGAACGAATCTTTGGTACCTGCGGTTTGTTTGATCGCTCCTGCACTTTGTTATTTCCTCAACAAATTTGCCGCTTCCCGTCCGGATGGTTTTCAGATTGGAATCGAACTTATGATCTGGAACGGAGCCATTACCTTCCTGGGCTTATTACTTATTTCAAAAAGGCAGAGAAGCTAAGTTAACGGTTTCAACCCTTTTCCGCTAATAATTGTATATTTTTGTACAAAACCTATCAATTTGGCGGATTTTTTCGAACTTTTTCACCCAAAACTGCTGGATTACTCGGAACAGTTTACTTCTCCGGAGGATGATTTTCAGGCAGAAATAAGTCGTTTCACTGCCGAACATCACCCTAAATCTCATATGCTCAGTGGTCACGTACAGGGGAAATTTCTGGAAATGATCAGCCATATGATCCGACCTGAAAGAATTCTGGAAATCGGCACCTTTACAGGGTACAGTGCAGTATGCCTGGCAAAAGGATTAACCTCCACGGGGAAGCTACACACTATCGACTGCCGGGATGAGGAAAAGGGGGATGGATACAGGAGGTTTATGTCTTCTGAAGAAGGAAAAAAGATAATTTTTCACCTTGGAAATGCGTTAGAGATTATCCCCACCCTTGACGAAGAGTGGGATTTAGTGTTTATCGACGCAGATAAGGTAAACTATGTTAATTATTTTGACATGGTATTACCTAAAATGAGGAAAGGGGGCTTTATTCTTGCAGATAATGTACTGTTTCATGGGGAAGTGCTGAATGAACCGGTAAAAGGTAAAAACGCAGTTGCCATAACAGCATTCAACAACAGGGTGAAGTCGGAACCACAGGTAGAACACGTATTGCTAACCATAAGAGACGGATTGATGCTCATCCGAAAAAAGTGAAGGTATGCTGGGTAAAAAATTAATTTGTTGTATCGTCTTATTCTTATGCTTTAAACTTCAGGCTCAGAAGAATCCTGAAGTACTGATTTATATCGACCAGTACAAACATTTAGCTATTGAGGAAATGAAGAGAAGTGGAGTGCCGGCATCAATTAAACTGGCCCAGGGTATCCTCGAAACTCAGGCCGGAAAAAGTCCGCTAGTACTCAGATCAAATAATCATTTTGGAATAAAGTGTAAATCCAGTTGGACCGGCGACAAAGTTTATCACGACGACGATGCAAAGGGTGAGTGTTTCCGATCTTATGCTTCCTCAGAAGATTCCTATCGCGATCACTCCGATTTCCTGCGAACAAATGCTCGTTATGCTTCGCTTTTCAGCCTTGATCCTCTGGATTATGAAGGATGGGCACACGGATTAAAAAAGGCTGGTTATGCCACCAATCCTCAATATCCACAGCTCTTAATAAAAACCATTAAAGAGTATAACCTTAATTTCTATTCGGAGGTAGCTTTAGGAAAATCGAAAGAAGATGAAACCTTACTTGCGAAAGTTAACCTGCCCGCACCTGCGGATGTAAAAAATCAAAAGGATATTTCTTTAAATACGGTCAATCAGACCGGGTACCAGAATGCGGGAAGCGGTGGAAATCAGCATGCAGGTTACGGTACGATATATAAAAAAGAATCCACATTTGCACAGAAAAAAAGCAGCTATCCCGGCGGAGTTTTCAATATCAATTCAACGAAAGTAATTTTTGCTCCGAAGGGAACCTCAACACTGGTTCTTGCGAACCAGCATAATATTTCACTACCACGCCTCTTTGAATTTAATGATATGCAGGAAACAGATGTGCTGCAGGAAGATCAGCTTATATTTCTTCAGCGCAAAAGAAAGACAGGACACAATAAATTCCACGTTGTTGAGGAAGGTGAAACTTTGCATAGCATTGCGCAAATGGAAGGCATCAGGCTGGAATCACTACTGGAATTAAATCATTTGAAAGCGGGGATGCAACCTGCATCAGGCGAAATACTGTACCTGAAGAAAACAGCACCGCATCAGATTAAGCTGACCAAAAATTAAGCGGATGGAGAAAATTCAGGTTCATGATAAGGTGTTTCAGCATTATATTTCCAAAGAAGATATAGAGAATCGGATCAATGAACTTGCAGCTACCATCAACCGGGATTATTCAAACAAAAACCCTTTATTCCTTGGTGTGCTTAATGGGGCGTTTATGTTTGCGGCAGATCTTTTCAGAAAAATCACCATACCTGCAGAAATATGCTTTATTAAGCTGGCTTCATATAAGGGAACAAAATCAACAGGTGAAATACATAGGGCAATCGGACTGGACGCAGATATAAAAGGAAGAGATGTGATTATTCTTGAAGATATCGTGGATACGGGAAAGACTTTATCAGAATTTCTTCCGGAACTAGCTCTTCAGCAACCAGGCGCTGTGAAAATAGCAGCTCTGTTGTATAAGCCTGATGCAACTAAGTTTCCAGTGACTATAGATTATCAGGGATTTGTTATTCCCGATAAGTTTGTTGTAGGCTATGGTCTTGATTATGATGGATATGGAAGGAATTTGAACGGGATTTATGTTGAGGAAAGCCAAAACTGGTCTCGCCGAAGTTGAAAAAAGGTCAATAGTTTCTTCGAAAAAAAACCAATTTCTGATTGAAAACTCAGCTTACCATATTGTTTCTGTTCGCTAACGCATTTACCTATGCGCAATATTATATTCGTGGCGAAGTCAGAGATGAAACCGGTAAGGCTGTTTTCAATGCGAAGATAAAACTACATTCCAATAGCTTTATTTACACCAGCGGGTCGAGTGGCGGATTCGGGATTCCTACCACCTGCGAATCAGATTCTCTTACTGTTTCAGCCGACGGTTATCTGCCGGTTTCCATGCGTGTACAGAGTACTTCCTACGTAACTGTAATTATGAAACCCCTTCCGGGAACTGTAGTCTTACAACAGCGTCCTAAGTTAGTTTCCATTACAAAGGATCTTCCTTTCAGTAATAAGAAAAGATGGACTGTGGGGGAGGAAACTTATAGTAGTTTGATCGAAAATGATTTTATCACAGCTGAATCCTTCCCTGAAACAGGTTTTGCTTTGAACATCGATAAAGCAGCTTACAGCAATATCCGGCGATTTCTGAACATGAACAGCAAGGTGCCGCCTGATGCTGTCAGAATTGAAGAATTGCTTAACTATTTCAATTTTGGTTATCAGGAACCGGAGAAAGATAGCCTGTTTCATATCAGGTCAACACTGACCGGCTGTCCGTGGAATAAACACCATCAATTGTTAATGCTGAATCTCAGCGCACGGAAGGTGGATATGAGTCAGTTGCCGCCCAGCAATCTGGTTTTTCTGATCGACGTGTCGGGATCTATGGATATGCCTAACCGGCTGCCTCTGTTGAAATCTTCCTTTCAACTGCTGGTGGATAATCTTCGTCCGATAGATACTGTAACTATAGTTGTTTACGGAAGCACAGTTGGGATCTGGTTGCAACCTACCAGCGGTGGCGAAAAACTGAAGATTAGAAAAGCTATTGAGGAACTCGAGCCTGCCGGATCTACACCCGGGGCCTCCGGTATTTTGATGGCCTATCAGATGGCTAAACGCCAGTTTATTCCCGGAGGAAATAATAGAGTAATTATTGCAACTGATGGCGATTTTAATGTGGGGCAGACCAGCGATAAGGAATTGGAAGATTTAATTATTCAGAACCGTCTGTCAGGAATTTATTTAACTTGTTTGGGAGTAGGGATGGGTAATTACAAAGACAGTAAACTTGAGATGCTGGCGAAAAAGGGAGATGGAAATTTTGCTTACCTGGATTCTGAAAAGGAAGCGGAGAAAGTATTGGTGAAGGAACTGACGCAAACCATGTACGCTGTCGCAAATGATGCGTTTCTGTTTATCAACTTTAACTCAGATCCGGTAAAGGAATATCGGTTGATCGGATTCGATAACAAGTTAAACGCTGCGAATGACTCTACCAGTGTACTGGAAGGAGGTGAAGTAGGTTCGGGATACTCCCTTACTGCAATGTTTGAATTAAAGCTGGCATCTGCTTCTTCATCACCCTATCTCGCGGATGTTGTGGTGAATTATAAATTACCTGATGACACGCTTCAGCGTTATTCTTCGTATAAAGTTTCATCGAATCATACATCTTTCGCACAACTTGACAACTGCCAGCGTTTTGCTACCTCACTGGTTATGTTCGGCTTAAAGTTAAAGCAGTCGAAATATATTCCTGATATGCCCTGGAATGATATTCTGTCTGTTGCCAGTTCCGGATTGAATAAATCAGATGCATTGCAGATTGAGTTTATTCAGATGATCGAAAGGGCCAGGAAGATTTACGGGAATAAACGGAGGAAAAGCAAAAAGTGATATTTAATGGCTGTTGAGT
>DATCKB010000476.1:0-5447 GCA_036562505.1 Parasegetibacter sp.
ACTCAACACCGCCTGAATATGTTCATCGAGATACGTCTTTTCGGTAGAGCAGGTACCCAGCTTTTCCACCGGAACAAAAGAAAAATCCTCGTTAGCGGCAATTTCCAGCACCATTTTCCCGGCTTCAGCGTCAATAAACTCACCTTCACTATTAAGCAGTTTCAGTGCGTTCCAGTCTTTGGGGTTATGGCTGGCCGTAAGAATAATTCCACCGGCAGCATTTTCCTGTTTTACTGCAATTTCAACGGTTGGAGTGGTAGATAAGCCCAGATCAACCACGTCAATCCCGAGGGCGTTGAGGGTACTAACCACCAGATTTCTGACAATCTCCCCACTCATTCGGCTGTCTCGTCCGATTACCACTTTATTGCCGGCATTATTCTTTAATAACATCGATCCGTAGGCAGCGGTAAATTTCACAACATCTATCGGTGATAATGTGTTTCCCGGCTTGCCACCAATAGTTCCTCTGATTCCTGAAATACTTTTGATTAGTGCCACTTTGAGATCTCGTTTAGGGCGACAAATTTACGTCATTTACATGAAGAAAGGTGTTACGAACCGAAACTGTGCTTACATTTCGCTATTTTTGCCTGCTTAAAGCACTACTACTGTAGGTTTTCTAAACTTCAATTTAAAATAACGCCATGCCCTGGTTTGAACGCTGGTTCAATACTCCGTACTATCACAAACTTTATCATAAACGAGACGAGAAGGAAGCGGCCGATTTTATAGATGCGCTGGTTGAATACCTCAAGCCTGCACCCGAATCCAGAATGCTGGACGTAGCCTGCGGAAGAGGCCGCCACTCTATACAACTGGCAGAGAAAGGGTTTGATGTTACCGGAATAGATATCTCACCTGCCAGCATTGAGATTGCCAATCAATCAGCTCATGAAAAACTTCGGTTTTATGTTCATGATATGAGATTGCCCTTTCATATCAATTATTATAATTATGCGTTTAACTTTTTTACCAGCTTTGGGTATTTCCGCACCCGCAGGGAGCATGATAATGCGATCCGCACTATTGCTCAATCGCTGAAAAGCGACGGGGTTTTTGTACTGGATTATCTGAATGTGGGATATTCATCACCCAGACTGGTACCTTTTGAAGAAATAAAGTTGGAAAATACGATCTATTCTATTAATCGTTGGCAAACTCCTGATCATTTCTTCAAGACAATTACAGTGAACGATCCTGAATTGGCAGGGCCGATAGAATTTACCGAGCAGGTCGCAAAATTTACCCTCGGAAATTTTGAAGAAATGTTTTTGCACCACCATCTTAAAATCAAAGAGGTTCTGGGCGACTACGGGTTTAACGGTTATGATCCGGTAAATTCCCCCCGAATGATCATGATAGCCGGTAAGGCATAATCTGATTATCTGGGTTATTTTTACATCAGCCATGACTCTATTAGAATCAACAACCAAAATCACACTGCTCGACGAGATCATCGGAAAAGATCAGCGTTTGTTCTTTTATCTGAACGGACAGCTTACGCATCCTGTGCTGGATACGATCTTACCCTTCTTTCGGGAAACATTGTTCTGGATTCCATTGTATTTATTCGTGATTACTTTTATGCTGATGAATTTCGGCAAGAGAGGTTTGGGCTGGATTATTTTTATTTTAATCACTGTAGCACTCTGCGATATGGTGAGCACATCGTTGATAAAAGCCAATGTGATGCGGCTGCGCCCCTGTCAGGACCCATCATTTGCGCGCTATATTCGCTTATTGATACCCGGTTGTCCGTCTGAATCCAGTTTTACGTCTACCCATGCTTCCACCTATTTTGGCATGGCAACCTTTTTCTTCTTAACCCTCCGGACGATTTTACCTAAGTGGATCGGATTTGTATTTCTCTGGGCCGGACTAATAGCCTACGCACAGGTATATGTTGGAGTACATTACCCGCTCGACATTTTATTCGGTGCATTGGTTGGTTCTGCAGTTGCCGTTTTCTCTGCCGGTTTTTTCAATAGAAGAATCGGTTTATGTACCTTCGGGGAACTTACCGTATAATCATGACTGAGTTATTTATATTACTTGGCCTTATTTTGTTGAATGGATTATTCTCCATGTCGGAAATAGCACTGGTATCGGCACGAAAGGCCCGGCTTGAGGGTCAGGCAAACAAAGGAGATAAAAACGCAAAAGAAGCACTTGATCTTTCCAATAACCCGGATACTTTCTTATCAACTGTTCAAATAGGCATTACCCTTATAGGTATTTTAACCGGTATTTATTCGGGGGAACGCATTAAGGGTGACGTAGTTGCGTTTCTGAACCGGTTTGAATCTCTTCAGCCATATAGCGATGGCATTGCAACTGCCCTTGTAGTAATTGTGGTTACTTATTTCTCGCTTGTCCTTGGCGAACTTTTTCCCAAGCGGATAGGCTTGTCGAACCCCGAAGCAATTGCCAAGTATGTGGCCCGGCCGATGAGATTACTGAGTATAGTTACCTACCCTTTTGTGCTCTTACTCACCTGGAGCACGAATTTGATTTCCAGATTGCTGAAAATTAAGTCGAACAACAATCAGGTGACTGAGGAAGAAATTAAGGCAATGATTAATGAAGGAACGGAGCATGGAGCAATTGAGGAGGCCGAGCAGGAAATTATTGAACGTATTTTCCATTTAGGCGACCGTAATATCACTTCGCTAATGACACACCGCAGTGATATTGTCTGGTTTGATGTGAATGATACAGAGGCTTCGATCAGGGAAAAGATCATGGAAGATCCCCACAGTATTTATCCGGTTTGTGATGGTCAAATAGACGAAATCAAGGGATATGTATCGCTGAAGGATTTATATGTATCGAATGATTTTACCAAGTTTAAGGACCTAATGAAACCCGCATTATTTGTTCCTGAAAACAACTCCGCTTATCAGGTGCTGGAAAAGTTCAAGCAGTCGAAGATGCATTCCTGCTTCGTAGTTGACGAATACGGATCACTGTTAGGGCTGATTACGCTCAATAATATCATGGAAGCCATCGTCGGCGATATTGCCGAGCCGGACGAAGAAGATTATGAAATTATTGAGCGGGAAGACGGCAGTTATCTGATAGATGCCCAGTTACCCTTCTACGACTTCCTCAGTAAGTTTGAAATGACCGAATGGATGAACGAAGGTGAGCAGGAGTTTGATACACTTGCAGGCTTTATACTTCATGAACTGGAACATATCCCTCTAACCGGTGAAAAACTGGAATGGAAAGGTTTTAAATTTGAAATAGTTGACATGGACGGGCACCGAATCGATAAAATTCTTGTGCATATTTCTGAAGAGATCAGAAGAGATATGGAGGAGGGTTGATATAATCCGACTATATTCCCCTAAAGCGGGAGGAGATTACAGTGCTGTTAACTCTAAACTTAGAAAATTATTATCGCGGTACGCCTTCGATTGAGGAAGTCACAGTGACCCACACGCCAGGCAGAATTTTAGAAGAGACGCATTACTATCCGTTTGGGCTGACCATGGCTGGGATTAGTAGCAAAGCCCTCGGGTCCTTCGAGAATAAACTGCACTACAACGGAAAAGAGCTGCAGAACAAAGAGTTCAGTGATGGGACAGGCTTAGAGTGGTACGACTACGGCGCGAGGATGTATGATGCACAGGTGGGGAGGTGGCATGTACAAGATTTGATGAGTGTAAAACATCCTTATGCTTCGCTGTATCACTATACCTTTAATAATCCAATTAGATTTATTGATCCGAACGGGTTAGATACAGCGTTATATAAATTGAATGGTGGTCAGCTTTTGGCTACTAAAGTTGGCAACAACGACAAGACGCCTATTTATGTTGTAGATGAAACAGCCGATAATTATGATGAAAACAACCCATGGGCAACTGCAAAGCCACTCACCTATCAAGTGGGAAAGAAAGCCGGAGGGATATCGGGTAAATCTTTTAGAGACAATCATCCCTTAAAGGGAAAGGGAACAAAAGTAGGTGCACAGGTGTATCGAGAAGATTTATTGGATATGACTGATGAATTTGATCAACTAGTGAGATTGGCCATTCCAGAATTTGAAGCTGTTAGCAGCAAAGAGGGTGGAATGTACGGGGAAAAAGGAAGAGCTTTTCGGCGTTTAGTTACCGATGATGCGAAGTTCGACTTAAAATCCACAATAACGGATGATGGGACTCCTTCATATGCTGCAATTGTGATTGGTGAGTGGTCACTATTAAATGGCACTTTGCGTAGATATGATGATTACGGAAATATCTCGTATGGCATTTTTGGAAAAGCTGCTGGGTTTTCGGATGCAGACTTATACAAAGGCTCAAATATTAATCAGACGTTCAAAAATATCCTGGGCAGCACTAGTGGTAATGGCGATGAAAGGAGAGACGTCTATATGATACTTACGGGAATTTATAATTCTCAATTTCTTCTAAAAAAGTAGATATGAAATTATGTTTTTTTGTCGCTTCACTTGTAATATTATGCGGGTGTTTCCCATCACAAATTTCGTTAGATAAACTTCAAATTGAAGCTAATCAGTATTGCCTGAAAAATGGGAAACCCTATACAGGTAAAGTTATCTCACACTTTGATAATGGAAATGTTGCGAGTATTATTCAAATGAAGGATGGAGTTCCAAATGGCAGATGGATTGTTTACGGGTACAAAAGGGAGATTATTCAAGAAGGCAATTTTCATCCGGTAAGTACGATTCCTGACGACATATTTAATAATAGCAACATTGTTCGATTAAATGTATGTAATATTAAGGAGGGTATAAACGAATTTACAAATGTGTATATTGTAGCAAATTCAACAGGCAACTATAATACCGGACAATATAAGCGAAAGTTGCTTTCCTTTTTGATAAATAAATCTATTACAGTTAAAGGAGATTCGATTAATGAGATTAAATGCGTTGCGGCTGAACTAAACCACTGACGGGGGAAAACTTGCGATGAAATATTTGAGGATTTGAATATTCAATCTCCTCTTAGTGGATACTTCAAAAATATTCGTATCCTACAATCCCATGGAAATCATTCAATCTATCATTTACATCCTGGTTTCGCAGTACGATAGGCTGCGGAAGCTATCAATAATGCTCCCGAGATACTGAGACTAATTGACGATTATGCGCAACGAAATGGAATAGAAAGAAGCGTATTGGTTCCTGTGTTAAAACCATTGCTACCTCCTTCAATAAAATAAAAATATTCAGATGAAAAGATGTATATTATTTTCTTTTGTATCATTTATATCCTGCAGTATGTTGTTGAAGGGCGGTTGGGAAATTAAGCACTCTGATGAATTGACTAATAGTTTTCAAGATTTTCATCATTTGATAATATCGGATGATGATACGGGATTTTTGTTCGGTACCCAATCCTCCGAAGATATTTTGTTGAAGAAGCAGTTTGAGAATCAAAATGCCGTTGTATGGCGAACTGTTGACG
>DATCKB010000477.1:0-1903 GCA_036562505.1 Parasegetibacter sp.
ACCTGAGTCCTTTAACGAGTATGCGAACAGCCGGACTATCAGCATTCAGCTGCCCCAGCACCCATTCGAGAATCTTGCCCTGAGTTATAAGTACGAGTACAGCAGCAATAATTAGAATTAAAAAGATAAAAGTCAGTTTAATTGCAATCCACCGGCTCTGCAGAAAATTCCTTTTTTTAAGGCTGACCAGCGAGCGGTCGAACGATTGCATAATGCCCATCATAGCGTTAGAGGAATAATATATCACTAACAGGAAACCGAATGACAGGAGTCCGGTCCGCGGTGTGTTTAAAAAGTCGTTCAGAAAATCTCTGACTACCTGATAGGTACTGTAATTTGGGGTAAGATCTTTTGCCAGAATCAACAGTTCCTGTGTGAACTGTTTAGATATTGGCAGGTAGGGTACCAAGGTAAACAGAAAAATCATTGTTGCCGGAATAGCCATCAGAAAATTGAATGAAATTGCGGCGGCACGTTCGTTTATTCCCACCGTATTGAGTTGTCTGAAGAAGAATCTGCTGACGTCAAAAAGAGGAATTCCATCCATCCCCGGGAGGATAATGCGTTTACTTTTTCTGATAATAAACCGAACAGGAGAGGACGTAATTATCCTTCTTTCCAGATTGGTTATTCTTAAAGTTTTCTTTTTCTTCATCTGCCTACAGCTTTTTGTAAACTATCCAATGCTTTATGGTATAGCCGCGCGTTAGTCAGATGCTCATTATAGGATGAAGCGAACACGTGTGAGCCGTTGAGTTTACTGTTTGCCGCAAAATACAAATACGTGGTGTTGGGGGCAGAGAGTACTGCCTCAATGGTGGAAACTGCAGGAGTGCATATCGGACCGGGAGGCAAGCCTTTGTTACGGTAAGTATTGTATGGAGACTCTACTGCAAGATGTTTATGATAGATTCTTCGCAGGTTAAAATCTTTTAGAGCAAATTTCACAGTCGGGTCTGCTTGTAAGGGCATCCCTTTTTTGATTCTGTTCAGGTAAACACTTGCCACATTACCCATTTCAGATGTGAGATTGGTTTCTTCCTGTACAATTGAAGCAAGTGTGTAAACTTCCGAAGGAGATAAACCCAAAGCCGCAGCTTTAGCGTTTCGATCTTCGTTCCAGAACCGTTGGTATTCCCTGTATAATTTTTCAAAAATATCCGCAGGCTTCGCCGTCCAGTAATAAGTATAGGTGTTGGGGAGTACGGCTGTAATAACCGTTTGTGTATCCAGGTTGTACCGGCTTAGACTGTCGGGGGTATTCAGAAATGCCATAAACTGAGCGGAGTCCGTTTCGAATCTTTTGCCGACCATTCGCGCAAGGTCTTCTTTCAGACGGATTTTGGTTATTACCAGATTTACCGGTGTTTGATTTCCGGATCGGAGTTTTCTGACTATTGACAGAATATTTTCGGTTGATTTAATCTCATACTTACCCGGCTTTATAGACGTCCAATAATCCATTTTACCCGCAACGAATTCGAATAACCATGGTTGTTTTACCACTGAATCCCTTTCGAGTATCCGCATGAATTCCGCTTTTCCGCTTATCGATGAGGGGATATACAGAAATTTACCTGCCGATTGGAACCGGGGTGCCGGAGTAAATAAAACCCAGGCTAACCACAATCCAGAAATGAGAATCAGCGCTACTATACTGAGGATAATTTTCTTCATCAGCTATCTGTTATTTTTCAAAAGCCAGTTCATTGAAATCCGTCTTATCCAAAAGTAAAGATTAATAGTGTGCAAATAAAAAGAGGCCGTATCAATCTTCTGACACGGCCTCTTCGAATGAATTTATTCAGTTATTTATTGTGCAGTACCTGAATCCTGATTGAATGGGACAGAATTACTGTTATCGGTATTAATTTGATTAATAGGTGCACTGTTTGTGTTGAGC
>DATCKB010000483.1:0-1571 GCA_036562505.1 Parasegetibacter sp.
GTTCAGGTTGATCCGTTTTTAGTTTTTACCGCTAATTCTTCACAACCAAAACAATGCAATTTATGCAAAAAAACGCTTACGATTGCCGGAGTGCCTGGTGGAGGCACCGGTATTTAATTAAAACTCTTTTAGTGATGAAACTCACTTCAGTGTTGCTGACTGCTTTAGTTATTCATGCCAGCGCAATAGGTACCGCGCAGAACGTGACCTATTCCGCAAACAACGTGCCTATAGAACAGGTGTTCATGGAAATTAAAAACCAGACCGGATATTTCTTTCTTTACACGGAATCTGTGCTGAAGAAAGCTAAACCCGTTACCATCGCGGCCAATAATATGCCGATTCAGCAATTTCTGGAAGAGTTGTTTGAAAATCAACCACTGGCTTATACCATCGCCAGCAGAACCATTACAGTAACCAGTACAACAAAGGTTGAACCCAACACTATCCATATTCCGGATATCATTGCTCTGGCGCCATTTCCCATAAAGGTTACCGATCCCGAGGGAAATCCGCTTTCCGGTGCAACAGTTTCTATCCCATCAAAAAAAATATCAGGAATCACTGATGCAAAAGGGGAGATAACCATCGAAGCAGAGGCAGGTGATGTTATAGTTGTTTCTTTCATCGGACATCAGCCGTACCGCATCACTGTCACCTCAGCGATGTTATCCGCCTCAGGTAGTTATACCATCGCTCTGAAGCGTGCTGAAGCAGAACTTGATGCGGTGGAAGTAACAATTAATACAGGATACCAGCACATTAAACCGGAGCACAGTACCGGAAGCACATTCACACTGGGAAGAAAGGAATATGAAAGTCGGATCAATACACTGAATTTTCTCGACGGTTTGCAAAACAAAATTCCCGGACTTCTCATCAATAACGAAGTGCAGTTTGAAGGAAACGGACTATTCCAGATTCGTGGAATTTCAACAATCAAGGGTAACCGAAATCCATTGATTGTACTGGATGGATATCCTACCGAACTTTCACTAGACCAGATCGACCCGAATGATATCGAAACAGTAACAGTATTACGCGATGCAGCAGCTGCTACAGTTTACGGCGCCCGTTCTTCGAATGGTGTAATTATAATTGAAAGAAAAAAAGCTAAGGCCGGAGAATTAAGAGTGAATTTCAGAGCCACTACCAGCTTTCGTCCGAAAGAAGATTACAGTCGCTATCGTTGGGCAGACAATGCTTCTGATATTGTTGTTGAATACGAGAAATTCAGAAACATGAATGCGCTGGGTACCGTATGGCCGGGCCTCAGCGGCTCTGGCGGAGGTAACCGTACAGATAATCCGGCTGCACTGATAATGTTACACTGGAGGTCAAATACGAATCCAATATCCGAACAGGAGAGAGATCGGCAGTTGGCTGAGCTGGCATCTTACAACAATTCATCCGAATACAGCAAGCTTTTTCTGCGTACGGCCTCTACACAAACTTATAACATGGACATGTCGGGAGGTTCTGACCGGATTCTGTATTTCCTTACAGCGAACTATTCTCACAATAACGCTATGCAGGTGAAGAACGATGATAATATTTTCAGGATATCAGGA
>DATCKB010000495.1:0-11661 GCA_036562505.1 Parasegetibacter sp.
GGCTGTATATTATAATCTTTACTACTGTTACTGGAAACTCGGGCAATCAGACCGGGCTAACAATTATAAAAATCTGCTTGCAAAACATTTTCCCGGCACTGAGTTGACGCTGAAAGTAACTAAACCCAACGCTAAATCACAGGAAGACCTGAAAAGGGAACTGACAACGCGGGAATATGAATCCATCTACCTTCAGTTTATTGAAGGAAATTTTGAGGAGGCCATCGCGCGGAAAAAAGTTGTAGACAGCATATATCGCATTACCTACTGGACTCCCCAGCTTTCATATATTGAAGCCTTATACCATATTAAACAGCGCAATGATGAGAAAGCTGTTCAACTGCTTGAACAAATTATTAAGAATAGTGCTTCGGACGGATTAGCCGCAAAAGCACAAAATATGATATCGGTATTAAAAAGAAGATCAGAAATAGAAGAATATCTGACCAATCTTAATATAGAAAGAGCAAAAGATGAGGAGATAGTTATCTCCGACCTGCCTCCTGTCTGGCCGGATACCACCCTCAAAATCACTTTCCCGCCAAAAGAAAATATAACACTTAATAAACCGGGGAGTGATTCTTCAAAAATTGATCTCAAAGAGTTTAAACCAAACATTAGCCGGCCCGCACTCGATTCATTAAAAGCTGATACGGTTCAAACAAAAATAATTGATACCAAGCCCCTGAAACCGCCGGTAATCACTGAATTAAAAGATAGCATTAAGACAGATCTCAAAGTGAAGCAGTTTGAAAAGAATGGTTTTGATTATAATCCAGCTGCTAAACATCTGGTCGTTCTGCTGATGGATAAAGTCGACCCGGTATATGTTACTGAAGCACGAAATGCCTTTGCCCGCTACAATCGCGAACAGATGGCGACGCGTAACCTTACGCTGGAGGGACAAACATTCGATGAAAACCGACGTCTGTTAGTATTCAGCGAATTTGAAAGCGCATCTGATGCGTTGTCTTATACCGAAAAAGTTCGTCCACTTGCACCCCGGCAGATTGTACCCTGGCTACCTGCCGGCAAGTATCAGTTCTTCATTATTTCAGCTGAGAATCTTCAATTGTTAAATGAAACTAAAAATCTGGAAGCGTATCTGGATTTTCTTCGGTCAGCTATTCCGGATAAATTTTAATTCATTAAATTTCTATGGTAATTCTTTTTGCCTGTATGGATTTTAACAGGCATTAATTTTGCGTAGTAAAGGTTTTTATTAGCTTTGAAGCAATGAAGAAACAAAGCCCATCAAAACAGAGCAAGCCCCGAAGAGCTGTGCGTATCTTCTGGCGACTATTTTTCGGAGGAATGATTGCATTTGTACTCATTATTCTGGCTGCAAACTTTGGTTTGCTCGGACAAATGCCTTCGATAGAAGAACTGGAAAACCCATCTGCTTCTCTGGCTACCGAAATTTATGCCTCAGACGGAACGCTGATGGGAAAATATTATCTGCAGGACCGAACTTCAGTAAAATATAAAGATATTAGTCCGCATGTGATTAATGCCCTTATAGCTACAGAAGACGAACGTTTTTACCAACACTCAGGTATAGACGCAAAATCTCTGGGCCGGGCATTATTCGGTGTAATCACCTTTTCGTCGAAAGGTGGTGCAAGTACAATTACCCAGCAGCTGGCGCTCAACCTCTTTGATGAAAGAGCACATAATCCGGTTAAACGTATTCTTCAAAAAATAAAGGAATGGATTATCGCGGTTAAGCTGGAAAGGAATTTTACAAAGGAAGAAATTATTACTCTCTACCTGAATACGGTTTCGTTCAGTGATAATGTTTACGGTATCCGGAATGCTTCCCGTACATTTTTTCAGAAAGACCCCGACCGACTAACACTGGATGAAGCGGCGGTTTTCGTGGGAATGCTGAAAGGCCCCTCACTCTATAATCCAAGACGTAACCCGAAAATTGCACTTGACCGTCGGAATACGGTGATCGATCAGATGGTCAGAAATAACATGCTCACTGCTGAAGAAGCAAGTACTTATAAAGCAAAACCCATCGAACTTAATTACAGAAAGCTGGATGAAAACGCCGGTTTTGCTCCTTATTTCAGAGACGTGCTTCGTGAACACATGAAGAATTGGTGTAAGACGCATAAGAAAGAAAATGGTGAGAATTATAATATCTACCGCGATGGGCTGAAGGTTTATACCACCATTAATCCACGTATGCAACTGGCAGCAGAAGAAGCTGTTGCCAAACACATGGCTTCTCTTCAGGCGATTTTAAACAATCAGTCTGATATCAAATCAGGAAAAATCTGGCAAACAGGAAATGGTAAATCTGTTTTAGAAGCTGCTATCAAGAACAGTGACCGCTGGAGAAGTCAGAAAGCTGAAGGAATTTCTGAAGAGGAAATCAGAAAGTCGTTTGAAGAAAAATTGCCCATGCGGGTTTTTGCGTGGAACAGCAAACGCTATGTAGATACAGTGATGAGTCCGATCGACTCAATCAAATACCACAAACAAATGCTGCAGACCGGCTTCATGGTGATGGATCCGATGAGCGGAGAAATAAAAGCCTGGGTTGGCGGTATTGACTTTAAAACATTCAAATTCGACCACGTTAATATCAACACCAAAAGGCAGGTGGGTTCTACAATTAAACCTCTATTGTACGTACAGGCATTGAAAGAAGCCGGGTTTACTCCAGATACCGAATGTGAAAACACCCCTCAATGCTTTCCTGCTTACAACAACTGGTGTTCTAAAAACTCTAGCGGGAATAGTAGTCCTTATACCACAATGGCAACCGGACTTGCATGGTCGCTCAACAACGTGACAGCATATATAGTGCAGCAGGTTGGAATTAAGCGGTTTGCACAATTCCTCAGAGAATGTAAAATTGAAAGTGATATTCCGGAAGTGCCTTCACTCTGCCTTGGAGTTCCTGATATTTCATTGTTCGAAATGATGAGGGCTTACACTATGTTCCCTAATTATGGGTATAACACCGAACCGATCTTTATTTCAAGAATTGAAGATAAAAATGGGCATACCCTGGAAACCTTTACTACTCAGCGTTTACAAATGATTACTGAGAGTGAGGCCTATACAATGACCAATATGATGCGGGGGGTGGTTGACCGGGGCACTGCGCAAAGGTTGCGTACTGCATACGGTATTACAGGTGAAGTTGCAGGAAAAACCGGAACTACCAACGACAACACTGACGGATGGTTTATCGGATTTACTCCTCAGTTACTGGCAGGTGCCTGGGTGGGATGCGATGATCCTTTTATCAGAATCTCCAGCAATTTATATGGTCAGGGCTCCAGAATGGGTATGCCAATCTGGGCATATTTCTTTAATGAAATATACAAGGATAAAACACTCGGAATTGATAAAGATGCCAAATTCTCAGTACCGGAAAGTCTTAGAGATGAAGTGATTTACGATTATATGAATCTGGGAAAAGAAGTGCCTCCGGGTGCAGAAGGCGAGGATCCTGCATATGATGCGAACGATTATATGTTTATGCCTCCTCCAGGATCGGAAAAAATTCCGGCAGAATCCGAACTGAGCGAAGAAGAGAAAAAAATACTGGAAGAAGCCAGGAAAAATAATAAAAACGATAGTAACTCTTCAAGGAACGACAAGAGTCAGGCTATCCCCTCCGGAAATGACAGAGAGAAAAAAGGACTTTTTCAGCGGATTTTTAAAAAGAAAAACAGCAACGAGCTGGTCTCGGAAAACTAATTATTACATCATCAACTTATAAAGATGAATTACACTGCACAAACTGCATACACGACGGAAAAAAGAGATTCACGGGCAATTATCTATTCACTGATTAGTTATACAGTATTGATAATGATTCTCCTTTTTGTGAAATGGAGTATGCCTGCCTCACCGGTTCCACCTTTTGAAGATGGAATTGAAGTGAATCTGGGAAACAGTGAATTCGGATCGGGAGATGTACAGCCGATGATTCCCGGAGAGCCATCAGCCTCTGATGAAACCAGCTATACTCCCCCGAAAACGACTACCAGTAACCTAACCAATGTGAAAGATATTGATACCGACGATTCGGACCCCGATGCACCCGAAATCAACAAGCCGGTCAATACCAATAAAAGCAACACAGTTTCTGATAAACCGGTATCGAATAAAAAGAGTAAGCCAAATAATACTACCGTAGCAAATCCCACTCCTACACCTCCTACTCCAAAAGCTGTATATAAAGGTGGTACAGGCACGGGAACTGGCGGAAATAACGCAGATAGCTATAGTAAGTCGAACAATCAGGGAGTTGCTGGCGGAAATGGTGATCAGGGAAAACCAAATGGAAATCCTGATTCCGACAGTTACACCGGTAACGGTGGCAGCGGGAATTCAGGTGTAACCATCCAGGGATTAACCGGTCGTAAATTCAGATCATTACCATCGTTTGAAGATGAATTTAATGAAAGCGCTAAAGTTGCTGTAGATGTGAAGGTAGATAAAGCCGGCAATGTTATACAGGCAACTTATCAGCCACGTGGTTCAACCACAGCAGACGCAAAAATGAAGGAAATTGCTATTCAAAAAGCTAAGCAGATTAAATTCAACGCAGTTACCTCCGGCGACGCCGAACAGTTTGGCACACTGATTTTTAATTTCAAGCTGAAAGTCTGATCGCCCGGCGTTTATGCGAAATTATCAGGAAACCCTAGATTATATGTTTGCTAAACTTCCCATGTTCAGCAGAACGGGAGGCGCGGCATATAATAAAACACTCGATAATACAATTGCATTATGCGATTATTTTCAACAACCGCAGCATAGTTTTAAATCAGTTCATATAGCCGGTACAAACGGTAAAGGCTCGGTCAGCCACATGATAGCTTCAGTGCTTCAGGAAGCAGGCTACAAAACCGGATTGTATACATCGCCGCATCTTCGCGATTTCCGGGAACGGATCAGAGTGAACGGAGAAATGATTCCGGAAACTTTTGTCACTTCATTTATTCATAACGCTGAGTCGATCATCGGGGAAATTAACCCCTCATTCTTTGAACTTACAGCCGTAATGGCATTTGTTTATTTCAGAGAAGTAAAAGTAGATATCGCGATAATAGAAACCGGTATGGGGGGCTTGCTCGATAGTACCAATGTGGTGCGTCCCGAAGTAGCTGTAATTACCAATATAGGATGGGATCATACACAGTTTCTTGGTGATACACTTGAAAAAATAGCGGGTGAAAAGGCCGGCATTATTAAATCCGGGATTCCGGCAGTTATCGGAGAAACCCATCCGGATACCGCCGGAGTGTTCAGGGAAAAAGCAAATCTGGTTCAGGCTCCGGTAATTTTTGCCGATCAGGTAAGAAAAGCTCAGATACTGAATCATAACGATCGCATGCTGAAAATTTTGACCGGGATTTTGAGTGATGGCGAGACTTCAGAATATCAGCTTGATCTTCCCGGATGGTATCAGGCCAGAAATCTGCTGACTGTGCTGGAAGCCTTGAATCAGCTTCGAAAACGCGGATTCGGGATTTCGGATAGGCATATACGTGATGGACTGAGTAGCGTAAGGAAGAATACCGGACTTTCAGGGCGATGGGAACTGGTTAAGGAATCGCCAAGAGTCATCCTCGACGTTGCGCATAATGCAGATGGCATCACGCAGCTAAGAAATCAACTTGAACACACGAAATATAAGCAGCTGCATATTGTGTTTGGAATGGTAAATGATAAGGATGCAGATGCTGTGCTGACTTTAATGCCGAAAAATGCCCGGTATTATTTCACTCGCGCACAAATTCCGCGCGCACTCGATGAAAATAAACTCCGCACCCTCGGGTCATCTTATCAGTTAACCGGTGATGCCTACCCTACCGTAATGCAGGCATTAAACGCAGCAGTTTCAGCAGCCCGAGCGGATGATCTTGTGCTGGTTTGCGGAAGTGTATTTATAGTGGGAGAAGTCG
Source organism: Parasegetibacter sp. (assembly GCA_036562505.1). GTDB lineage: Bacteria > Bacteroidota > Bacteroidia > Chitinophagales > Chitinophagaceae > Parasegetibacter. Next base: position 5,940 of record DATCKB010000495.1, read on the forward strand.
AAGCTGAAATTTAATGCTCGCACAAAGGTTCGGCTATATAACTGCACCAGTCTTTTCTTAGAACGAACCTTACTGTGGCAGTAAACCGAACTCCTGTATCTCACGCAGAAATAAGTTCAATCCTTCTTTCTTTTTTTCGTCGAGTTTATAACTCATATTCTCAGAATAGTATTTCATGAGGTCATAGTGTGGGAAAGGATTCTGCTTAACAATTTCCGCAAAATGATTCATCCCTACTGCGTTCGCTTCATTAAAAGCTACAACGAATGAATCATCCAGCACCTTATTACTCACCCATGCGGCAAATACAAACGGCAATCCGGTGTAATCTCTCCACGCCAGCCCCAGATCATAGCAATAGCGGGAAATATTTCCCTGTTCCAGCGCCCGGTCTCCTATTACTACACCAGCAGTCCGTCCCTGAATTCTTGACCGGTAATCTGTTCCTCCATACTCCTGTTCCGGATTCAATTTCCAGTGCTGTTTCAAAAGCAAACGGGAAAGAGCAACCGAAGTCCAGCTCTGGTAGTCCAGCAACAGCTTCTCAGCTTCTTCGAGCTTACATTCGCTGTAAATCCCGACCGATGCTACCTCTCCTTCTGTTCCGATACAATAGTCTGAGACGATATGAGCTTCTTTTAACTTAGGAATAATTGCAACCGGAACTAATCCAACATCCACCTCATCGTTCAATAATTTGGCTGCTATTTTTGAGGGATAATCTGATGTGAGATCAACCTGGTTAAGGAAATCGCTGTTTTCAATTCCGTATATCAGAGGCTTAGTGTTCAAATAACTAACCGCACCAATTCTTATCTTTCGTTCCAATTCACTTAATTTTGCGTGCAAACCTACAATTTCCAATAAAAATAATATGGATTTAAATTCACTTTCAGCCATTTCACCTATCGACGGACGCTATCGCAGACAAGTTGAGCATTTAGATGAGTATTTTTCTGAATATGCTTTGATGAAATACCGGCTTGTGGTAGAGGTGGAATATCTCCTCTATCTGGGGGAAAAAAAGATTATCAAACTCCCCGCAAAGGTGAAAACCCGGCTGAGAAATGTGCTGGATGAGTTCAATTTTGACGAAGGGAAAAAGATCAAAGACATTGAGGCTATTACCAATCACGATGTAAAGGCTATTGAATATTATTTAAAGTCAAAACTGAAAGAAGTAGCAGGCGAAGAGGTATTAGAATGGGTTCATTTTGGATTGACCTCACAGGATATCAATAATACAGCTATTCCGCTGGCCTGGAAAAATGCTCTGGAACACGAATATTTACCGGCAATTATCAATTTACAACGAGAATTGCACCAATTGGCTCTGCAATGGAAAGATGTACCGATGCTGGCCCGCACTCATGGTCAGCCGGCCAGTCCGACTAAGCTTGGTAAGGAAATCATGGTGTTTATTGAAAGACTGGAAGGACAGGTTGAACTGATGGCATCTATTCCGTTTGCCGCTAAATTCGGTGGAGCTACAGGTAATTTCAACGCTCACTATGTTGCTTTTCCTAAAAAAGACTGGATTGCTTTTGGTAACGGATTTGTAAACGATATTCTGGGTCTGCACCGTATGCAATTCACCACTCAGATAGAGCATTATGATCATCTGGCGGCACATTTTGATGCCATGAAACGCATTAATAATATCTTAATTGATTTGTGCCGGGATATATGGACCTACATATCCATGGATTACTTCAAGCAAAAAACTAAAAAAGGTGAAGTAGGTTCATCGGCAATGCCGCATAAAGTGAACCCAATCGATTTTGAGAATGCCGAGGGAAATCTGGGTGTTGCCAATGCATTATTGGAACATCTTGCGGCTAAGCTGCCCGTATCGCGTTTGCAACGGGATCTGACCGACTCTACCGTTCTGAGAAATATCGGAGTGCCTTTCTCCCATATCATTATTGCTGTGAAAGCCATTCAGAAAGGGCTGGGTAAACTGCTGCTGAATGAAAACAAGTTAAAGTCTGATCTCGAAAATAACTGGGCTGTAGTAGCCGAAGCTATTCAAACCATCCTCAGGAGAGAACAGTACCCTTCGCCATACGAAGCGTTAAAAGATCTTACGCGTGGAAAAGCCCAGATAGATAAAAAGGCTATTCACAGTTTCATAAACGGACTTAAAGTGTCGGGTGCTGTGAAAAAAGAACTCAGGGCAATCACCCCCTGGAACTATACCGGAAAAAATCCCGCTTATTAAGCGGGATTTTTTCCGGTATACGTACTGAACTATTTATGCTGAATACCTCTCCCTTAATTCCTCACATTTAACTGCGAGGCTACTTTAAGATGCTTACAGCTCATTCTCCGTTCTGATCCGGTTATCTCTTCTGCCGGATTATTTGTGCACTTCACTGGAGAAATGAAACTCAATATCGGGGTTATTCGTTCTCTCTGTGTTCAGGAACCATTCGCTCTGCGCCAGATAAACCAGGTGCCCGTCCTTATCCTCAGCAATATTCGCGGATTTAAAGCGGGTAAATTCATTTAGTTTTTCCTTACTGCTGCTGGTAATCCAGCATGCTTTGTAATAAGGTAATGGTCTGAATTCTGCAGCCGCTCCATATTCCTGAAGAAGGCGGTACTGAATTACTTCAAACTGCAGCTCTCCCACACATCCGATTATCTTCTTATTTCCTCCGAACTGAGTGAACAATTGTGCAACTCCTTCATCAGTAAGTTGAGTTATACCTTTCTCTAACTGTTTGGTTTTCATTGGATCCTTGTTCACCAGTTCTTTAAAAATTTCAGGTGAAAACGTCGGAATTCCGGTATAATAAAAGTCTTCTCCTTCAGTAAGAGTATCACCAATTTTAAAGTTTCCGGTATCGAACAAACCGACCACGTCACCTGGATACGCATTATCGATAATATCTTTATCCCTCGCCAGAAAGCTATAAGGGTTATTGAACCGGATGTCTTTGTTTAAACGTACGTGATGATAGAATTTTCCACGTTCAAATTTTCCCGAACAAACCCGCAGAAAAGCGATTCTGTCACGGTGTTTTGGATCGAGATTGGCGTGAATTTTAAAGATAAAGCCACTGAATTTATCTTCCTGCACATCTACCACCCGGGTTGAGGTTTGGCGGCTTTGTGGTTCGGGGGCAATGCGGATAAAGGTTTCCAGCAATTCCCTTACCCCGAAATTGTTGATGGCACTTCCAAAGAAAACAGGCGCAACATTTCCTGCACGATACTCCTCAACACTTAATTCACCGTGAACTGCATCTACCAGTTCTACATCTTCCCGCAGTGTTTTGGCATCAGTTTCACCAAGTTTCTGATCAACAACAGTATCATTAAGGTCAACAATCTTAAGGCTTTCTTCTTCACTGGCTTTAGTATGTGCAGTAAAGAGCTGCAAACTTTTTGTGTGCAGGTTATAAACACCTTTAAAGTCTTTTCCGTTATTTATCGGCCAGGTAAGTGGATGTAAGCTGATTTTCAGTTCTTTTTCGATTTCTTCCAGCAAATCAAATCTGTTCTTTCCGTCGCGGTCTAACTTGTTGATGAACACAATTACAGGAGTATCTCTCATCCGGCAGACTTCCATTAACCTCCGGGTTTGTTCCTCCACCCCATTTACACTGTCTACTACCAGAATTACGCTATCTACTGCCGTGAGGGTGCGGTAAGTGTCTTCTGCGAAGTCCTTGTGCCCGGGAGTATCGAGAAGGTTTACAAGAAACCCGTCGTATTCAAAAGTCATTACCGATGTAGCCACGGAAATTCCTCTCTGCCGTTCAATCTCCATGAAATCGCTCGCCGCATGCTTTTTAATCTTATTACTCTTTACTGCACCCGCTGTTTGGATGGCACCTCCGAAAAGCAGGAGTTTCTCGGTAAGTGTGGTCTTACCCGCATCCGGGTGAGAAATGATGGCGAAGGTTCTTCTTCTTTTTATTTCCTGGGCGTATTTCATCGAGTTTCTGGTTTTGGATAAGCTTAGTGCTCACCCGTATTTTTAAGGCCGCAAAGGTAAGGATTTGCTGTGGTTCGGAGGAATGGTGAATGGCTTCAAAAAAATTAAACTTATACTGATAAATTTCACTAAATTACTCATCCACAAAATTGTATAATCATGAAACCACTGTTAAAAATTTTCACCACCCTGCTGTTTTCAATTGGAATAATGACAATTTCATCAGAAGTTTCTGCACAGCAGGATAAAAGTCAGCGTCCTAGTCCACCTGCTACAGTTTCGGAGAAAGTTAACGGGGCCACGATCACCATTGAATACAGCAGACCTTCTGTTAAGGGGCGTAAGATATGGGGAGCACTGGTACCCTACGACAAGGTCTGGAGAACCGGAGCAAATGAGGCAACAACATTCTCTACCGATAAGGATATTAAAGTAGAAGGGCAGACTCTCGCTGCAGGCACTTATGGATTATTCACTATACCCGGAGAAGAGGAATGGACTATCATATTCAATAAAACTGCTAAACAATGGGGTGCTTATAACTATAATAGTGATGATGATGTACTGCGTGTGAAAGTGAAGCCCGGTAAGGCCGAGAAGAAGTATGAACAGTTTACAATTGAAGTTAGTAATTCGGGAGTAGTCAGCCTTATGTGGGATGAACTCAGGGTGAATTTCAACCTCAAGTAGTTTTGTTTCCGTCAATATCGAAGTCGCTGGTTTGTCAGACTAGAAAAGCATAGGAAATTTCAAATTTACCTTTCCCGGGAACTACCCGGAATTCCGAACTGTCTGATACCGATTCTTATTAAAATCAGGATAATGCTTTCCTGCTAAGCCAAGTTTGTTTACTTTTGGCTTTTGCGCGCTTATCCTGATTTTTTATATGTTAAAGTTGCTGAATGTTTTATGGAGCAGTTTTAAAATGGCCTTGCAGGAACTGCGGGTCAATAAGCTGCGAACCTTTCTCTCACTATTCGGCATAACCATTGGTATTTTTTGTATCATAGGTATTCTCTCAACCATCAATAGTCTTAAGTTCAATATTCAGTCAACCGTTTCATCGCTGGGTGCAAATACGATCTATATTCAGAAAGAACCCTGGAGCGGTGCTAATGCAAGCGAGAGCTGGCGGTATGCTTCTCGTCCAAATCCCCGGATAGAAGATTTACAAATGATTAAAGACCGGGCACCCGGTGCAGAATATGTGGCGTTCCTCACCTTCGGCGGGTCGGAAATGGAATATTTGAATGCGCGGCTGGATCAGGTAACCTGGTATGCCATCACTGAAGATTATCATGAAATACAGCCTATAGATGTAGCCTATGGCAGATACTTCTCGCCTTCAGATTTCCAGAGTGGTTCGAATAAAATTGTGATGGGATATGCCAATGCTGAAAAACTTTTCGGACTGCCCGAGCTTGCTGTAGGTAAATCAGTGACCATTAAAGGTAGAAAAGCTACTGTTGCGGGAGTGATGAAGAAATACGGACAAAGTAACCTGGGCGGATGGGATTTTGATAATATCTGTTTACTCCCCTATCATTTTGCAAAAAATATTACCAATAACCGGCTTGCCGCAGGAATGATAATGGTAAAAGGTCGGGAAGGATTGTCTGTTGGTGCATTGAAGGAGGAACTCACCGGTGCTATGCGCTCTATCAGAAAATTAAGTCCGTTAGAAGAAGACAATTTCTCGCTGAACGAAATTTCCGCAGCGAATGAACTGCTGGACACGATTTTCGATTCGATAAACGCCGGCGGATGGGCAATAGC